>JAUNBM010000009.1:0-1395 GCA_030527115.1 Clostridia bacterium | reverse complement strand
CTATTCCCCGCACGCGCGGGGGTGATCCCCTTTTTCTCATTATCAAGCTGCGCCCCTATAACTATTCCCCGCACGCGCGGGGGTGATCCTCAGTAAATACGCCGCTGTTCCGATAATCGAAACTATTCCCCGCACGCGCGGGGGTGATCCTTCGTACACAAAACGGGCGTTTCCCCGATAATCCTATTCCCCGCACGCGCGGGGGTGATCCTCGTCGTCTGCCATTCGCCGTCGCGCTTGAAAGCTATTCCCCGCACGCGCGGGGGTGATCCCACAAGCTTGTCGGGATAGTAGAACACCCTTTTCTATTCCCCGCACGCGCGGGGGTGATCCCGCCGAGCACAGGTACTGCGCGAATGAAGTCACCTATTCCCCGCACGCGCGGGGGTGATCCCGCCGGCATTCCTCAGCCGGATTACAGCAAGGGCTATTCCCCGCACGCGCGGGGGTGATCCTATTATTTACTCTGAAACTATTTGACGGCTGAACTATTCCCCGCACGCGCGGGGGTGATCCTGACGAAGAACCGGAAATCAGATTCAGAACCGGCTATTCCCCGCACGCGCGGGGGTGATCCCTTTATACAAGAAGATGCAAGCAGCGATAGAAACTATTCCCCGCACGCGCGGGGGTGATCCCTTCTGCCGCCGCGTTCACAAGAGATGTTCCAACTATTCCCCGCACGCGCGGGGGTGATCCATTATGCTTTTTGAAACGCAAGCGGAATATAACACTATTCCCCGCACGCGCGGGGGTGATCCTTGTCAATATTCGTTAAGCTTGACGGCAAATGGCTATTCCCCGCACGCGCGGGGGTGATCCTTGCGAGAGCTGGGATTTTAGCCCGGCAGAAAGCTATTCCCCGCACGCGCGGGGGTGATCCCTTGAGAGAGAAAGGAAGATTTCGAAATGGCAACTATTCCCCGCACGCGCGGGGGTGATCCTATAAACAGCTTCTACACCAAGGCAGAAAGAAGCTATTCCCCGCACGCGCGGGGGTGATCCTCGCTACGGAACAACATTCGGACAGTCCGCCATCTATTCCCCGCACGCGCGGGGGTGATCCCTACATGGGCGTAACGTGGGACAGGCTCAAAAACTATTCCCCGCACGCGCGGGGGTGATCCTTTTGAGTAGCATCTCTGTTACATCGCTGTACTCTATTCCCCGCACGCGCGGGGGTGATCCTATGTAGCCACCTTGTCCTCGTTAGACGCGGTGCTATTCCCCGCACGCGCGGGGGTGATCCCGAGAAGTCGGTAGCCTCCCTCACCTCACAGAACTATTCCCCGCACGCGCGGGGGTGATCCTTTCCCGATGTTCCATCAGCGTAATCTTGAAATCTATTCCCCGCACGCGCGGGGGTGATCCCGCTTTGTACTTTTCCCACTTGAC
>JAUNBM010000044.1 GCA_030527115.1 Clostridia bacterium | reverse complement strand
ATTATATGATATACTTGCGCTAAAGTGTTGACGGCGGGCTTTTTTAGGAATAAGATATAGGCGTATAATAATGCATAAGGGGGCTTTTCATGCGGATTTTGGTTATAAACCCCGGCGCAACATCGACGAAAATCGCCGTATTTGACGATGAGCGTGAGATCTTCAGAAAGACGATAGAGCATTCCACCGAGGAACTGGCTCCATTTCTGCGGATAGTTGAGCAAAAGGACTATCGAAAGGAACTTATCGAAAGGGCGCTTGTTGAAAACGGTTTCGATCTTTTGGAGTTCTCTGCGATAAGTTGCAGGGGCGGCCTGCTCAAGCACATACCTTCAGGAGCATATCGGGTCGATGATAAGGTGCTTTTTGACGCTTACAACAACAGCTACGGCGAGCATGCTTCAAATCTTGGGGTGATACTTGGCAAGGAGCTTGCAGACAAGGCGGGCATAGACGCTTACTTCGTCGACCCCGTGAGCGTCGACGAGATGGACGATATCGCCAGGGTTTCCGGTCTGCGCGGGATGGAGCGCGAGAGCTATTTCCACGCGCTCAACCAAAAGGGAGCGGCGAGGAAGGCGGCAGGGCTTATCGGTAAAAGCTATGAGGAGCTGAATCTCATCGTTGTTCATATGGGCGGCGGTGTTTCGGTTGCGGCGCATAAAAAAGGGCGGGTTGTCGATGTGTTCAACGTTCTGGACGAGGGCAGTTTTTCGATGAACCGCGGCGGCAGTTTGCCGGTTCAGGCGCTTATAAACCTCTGCTTTTCAGGCAAGTCCAAACAGGAGATAAAGAGTCTTGTGCGCTCTGAAGCCGGAGTTTGCTCCTACCTCGGCACGCATGATTTTCGCGAGGTCGAGCGGCGCGCATTTTCGGGTGATAAGGAAGCAAGGCTGATCTTCGACGCGATTGTATACCAGCATTGCAAGGATATAGGCGCTATGGCGGCGGTATTACAGTTCCGGGTGGATGCGATTGTTTTCACCGGAGGAATGGCTTACAGCCGCGCCTTCATCGAAAGCCTCAGAGAATATGTAAGCAAGCTTGCCGATATATATGTGATTCCGGGCGAGACCGAGATGGAATCGCTTGCCTTGGGCGCGCTTAGGGCGCTTCGCGGCGAACCTGTAAAGGAGTATTGAGAATGCTATTCACCATTGATCAGATTATAGAGCGGGCAAGGGCGGAGAGGACGCAAACTTTGGCGGTTGCCGCCGCCCATGACGAGGATGTGCTGACGGCGGTAGACCTTGCGGCAAAGGACGGACTTTGCCGGCCCATCCTGATCGGCGTGCGCGACGAAATTCTAAGGCTGTTGCCGGCCGCCGCCGAATATGAAATCATCGACGCGGATTCCGACGAGGACTGCGCAAAAAAGGCGGTCGCCCTGGTCAGAAATGGGGTTGCAGGCTGTCTGATGAAGGGCTTTTTGCCCACGGGCGCGCTTATAAAGGCGGCGCTGAACAAGGAGGAGGGCATTCGCACCGAGCGGTTGCTTTCTCACGTTATGGTATATGAGGCGGCGGGCTACGGCAAGCTGATATTCAATACCGACGGGGGGATTAACGTCGCCCCGAATTTGGAGCAAAAGGCGCAAATCCTTGAGAACGCGGCGATCATGCTAAAGGCGCTGGGTTATGAGAGTATGACGACCGCCTGCGTTTGCGGAGCGGAAACGGTCAACGAGAAGATTCAAGCCACCGTGGACGCGGCGGCTTTAGCTCAAATGACGGACAGGTACAAAGCCTATAACATGAGAATCTTCGGGCCGGTCGGCTTGGATCTTGCCATAAGCCGCGAGGCGTGCCGGCACAAGCGGTACACGGCGGAGGGCGCGGGGGAAGCCGACATTTTGCTGTTCCCAAATTATGAAGCGGGCAACTGCATGGGCAAGACGCTGACCTACTTTGCCAAAGCTAAGAGCGCGGGAGTGGTGATGGGCGCGCGCGTTCCTATTGTATTAACGTCCAGGGCTGATACGGCGCAAACTAAAAAAGCGTCGATAGCTCTTGGCTGTATAGTTGGAGGTAGAGCATGAAACATCTGTTAACGGGAAACGAAGCGGCGGCGCGGGGCGCATTCGAAGCGGGAGTTAAGGTTTGCTCGGCATACCCCGGTACGCCCAGCACCGAGATCTTCGAAAACCTGCCGCACTATCGCGACTACTTGTACTGCGAGTGGGCGCCGAACGAAAAGGTCGCGACGGAGGTGGCTTACGGCGCTTCCATCGCGGGAGTAAGAAGTCTGACGGCTATGAAGCACGTTGGAGTCAATGTCGCCGCCGATCCGATATTCACGGCGACCTACAACGGGGTGGGAGGAGGCTTTGTCATAGTTTCCGCCGACGACCCCGATATGCACTCCTCGCAGAACGAGCAGGACAACAGGTACTATGCAAAATTCGCAAAGATGCCGCTTGTCGAACCGTCGGACAGCCAGGAATGCAAGGATTTTATGAAGGAAGCCTTCTATCTCTCCGAACGCTTCGACCTGCCGGTGCTGTTTAGAATGACGACCCGCGTCTGCCATTCCAAGAGCCTGGTGGAGTTTGGCGAGAGGGAGGAGAGGGAGATAACCCCCTACAAGCGCGACGTTGGAAAGTTTGTTTGCACTCCGGCGAATGCAAAGCGGCATCGTCCCATGCTGGAGCAAAAGCTGCGGGAGCTGGAGGCGTATTCAAACGAGAGCCCAATCAATGTGGAGGAGCTTAACGGTTCCGAAGTCGGGGTAATATCGGCTTCCATCGCCTATCAGTATGCAAAAGAGGTTTTTCCGGAGGACGCATCGTTTTTAAAGCTCGGCATGACCTTCCCGCTTCCGATGGAAAGGATCAAAAGCTTTGCAAAGAAGGTAAAGACGCTCTACATAGTCGAGGAGCTTGAACCCTTTATGGAGGAGCAGATCAAGGCGAACGGAATCGACTGCATAGGCAAGCGGCTTATATCCAACCAATATGAGCTGAACCCGGAACGGCTGAGACGCGAATTGTTCGCAGAACAGGCAAAGACCGTCGAGGTGGACGTAAAACCCGTCCCACGTCCTCCGGCGCTCTGTCCGGGCTGTCCGCACAGGGGTTTCTTCTATGTGATGAGCAAGCGCAAGGACTTCGTGATAGCGGGCGATATCGGCTGTTATACCTTGGGTTGCGCCGAACCTTTGAACGCGCTGGACTCGGTAGTTTGCATGGGCGGCGGCTTCTCGGTTGCTCAGGGTATGGCAAAGGCGTTTGAAGCCATTGGCGCGACCGACAAAAAGGTGTTTGGAGTGCTTGGCGATTCAACCTTTTTCCACAGCGGTATGACCGGAGCGGCTGAGATAATTTACAACAAGGGCAGGGTTATTCCCTGCGTGCTGGACAACAGCATCACCGGAATGACCGGACAGCAGGACAATCCGGGAAGCGGCGAAACCCTTCTCGGCGAACCGGCTCCGATAATCAGGATAGAGGACGTGCTGAGGAGCATGGGTTATGAGAAGGTGATTATCGTTGATCCTCAGGATTTACAGGCGATGCGCAATGCCGTGGACGAAGCTGAAAAGAGCGAAGTTCCGGCGGCGATAATTACGCGCCGTCCCTGCCTGCTTCTAAAGCGGGTTAAGCATACAAAGGGCTTATGCAAGGTCGATCCGGAGAAATGCCGCTCCTGCAAGCTCTGCCTGAAGGCGGGTTGCCCGGCGGTCTATATGGAAAACGGCAAGGCGAAAATTGATGAATCTCTGTGCGTAGGTTGTACTGTCTGCGCCCAGATATGTCCCTTCCACGCGATAGATTAGGAGAGAGTTATGACAAAGAGTATTCTTTTGGTTGGCGTCGGAGGTCAGGGCGCAATACTTGTCAGCAAGATATTAACCGAGGGGCTGGTGCGCGCAGGCTTCGATGTTAAGATGAGCGAGGTGCATGGCATGGCACAGCGTGGAGGTAGCGTATCCACGCAGGTTCGATACGGAGATAAGGTTTATTCCCCGATCATCGGCGAGGGAGCCGCCGATATACTGGTCGCTTTCGAGCGGATGGAGGCGGTGCGATACGCGAGCTATCTAAAGCCCGACGGAATCGCGCTTATTTCCGACAAGGAGATAATGCCCATGTCGGTGGCTTCGGGTAGCGCGGAATACCCCGCGGGTTGCCTGGAGGCCATGCAGGAGAAGTTTTCAACCGTTGTGGTCGAGGCGGATAGGATTTCCCGGGAAATCGGCAACAGCCGTTGCCAGAACATAGTGCTTTTCGGCACGCTGACAAGGGTGTTGAAGCTCGATCAGATCGACTGGGAGCTGGTTATGAAGGAAGTATTGCCAATAAAGATTCTCGAAGTGAATCTTGAGGCTTTCAAAAGAGGAAGGGAGGCAGTCTGATGGTTTCAAAGAAGATGATGAAGCTTGGAAAGAACCGCTCCAGCATGCGCGATCTTTTTGACTTTGGTCTCGAGCAGGCGAAGATAGTCGGAAAGGAAAACGTGTTCGACTTCTCAATCGGCAATCCGAGCGTTCCACCTCCGGACGCCGTGGGAGATGCGTTCATGGAGGTTCTGACCCAGCCGCCCCTGCTCGTGCATGGCTATACCCCTGCCGTGGGTTGCGACGAGGCGAGGGACGCGGTTGCGGCGCATTTGACAAAGTTGCTCAACCGTCCGTTTGGCAGGCGCAACGTCTATATCACCTGCGGAGCCGCCGCCGCGCTGATGGCGAGTTTAAAGGGCTTTTGCATCGACAACGAGAGCGAGTTTATCGTATTTGCGCCCTTCTTTCCGGAGTATCGTTGCTTCGTCGAGAGCGCAGGCGGGGTGCTTCGCGTTGTTCCGCCGGAGGACGACCGGTTCCAAATCAATTTTGCGGCGCTTGAGGAGACGATAAACGAGCATACGCAGGCGGTTATAGTCAATACCCCGAACAATCCTACGGGCGCGGTATATACAAAAGAAGTCTTGCAAAAGCTGGGCGACCTTTTAAGAAGGAAGTCGAAAGAATACGGTCATGTAATCTACATCATATCCGACGAGCCTTATCGCGAGCTGGTCTATGACGATATCGAGGTTGCGTTCGTTCCCGATCATTACGAGAATACCATCGTTTGCTATTCGTACAGCAAAACGCTTTCGTTGCCGGGCGACAGGATCGGCTATATGTGCGTGCCCGATTCGATGGAGGACTTTGACGAGGTCTGCTGGGCGACTGCGGGAGCCGCGCGCGCTATGGGCTATGTTTGCGCTCCGGCAATCATGCAGAGGGTTATCGCGCGTTGTGCCGATGTCCCGGCGAATAAGGAGGCCTATGCCCAAAACAGAAAGCTTCTTTACGAGGGCTTGACCGCCTTTGGCTACGACTGCGTGTATCCCGACGGCGCATTCTACCTCTTTGTTCGCGCTCCGGGCGGGAATGCCAAGGAGTTTTGCGATCGCGCCAAACAGCTTAACCTGCTGGTGGTGCCGGGGGACGATTTCGGCTGTCCGACGCATTTCAGGGTCTCATACTGCGTAAAGCCCGAGATGATAAAGAGGGCGCTTCCGCTGTTTGAGAAACTGATAAAAATCGACAAAATTAAAATTTTGTTCAGAAAAATTTGACATAAGCTTCGTTTGGTGCTACACTCATCTCAGAACTATTCGAGGGGGAAATTTGAATGAAAGTAGCTGTTGTTTGCGACGTCCTGGGCAGGGAGAACAACGGTACGACGATAGCGGCGATGAACTTGATTCGTTCGCTTAAAGCGAAGGGACATGAGGTTCGGGTCGTATGCCCCGACGAGGAACGCAGGGGAGAGGAGGGCTTCTTTGTAGTTCCTACGATAGATTTCGGCGTGCTAAACGATTATGTGGAGAAGAACGGAGTTCGGCTTGCCAAGCGGGACGAGCGCGTTTTAAGGGAAGCGCTTGCGGGCGTGGACGTGATGCACACGATAACTCCGTTCTTTTTAACGATGAAGGCGATTTCGATAGCCAAGGAGACCAATATCCCCATAACATCGGGCTTTCATTGTCAGGCGGAGAATTTCACAAATCATATCTTCATGATGAATTCCACGCGCATAAACCGCAGGATGTATGAGATCTTCTATAAGCACGTCTATCGCTATTCCGACTGCATCCATTTTCCGACCCAGTTCATCTGCGACGTGTTTTTGGGCGTAATCGGCAAGAATTTAAATCACAGGGTTATTTCCAACGGGGTCAACAAGGCGTTTCAAAAGCGGGAGGTCGAGCGCCCACGCGAGCTTAGGGACAGGTTTGTAATCCTGTTTACCGGAAGATACAGCAAGGAAAAGTCCCATACTGTGCTTATTGATGCGGTTAAACGCTCCAAATATGCTTCGGACATTCAGCTCATTTTTGCCGGAAGCGGGCCACAGAAGGAGCATTTGGAGCAGTATGCGAGGGAACGGTTGAAAAACCAGCCGATATTCAACTTCTTTTCCCGCGAGGAGATGATTGACGTTATAAACTACTCCGATCTCTATGTGCATCCGGCGGAGATTGAGATAGAAGCCATCTCCTGCCTGGAGGCGATATCCTGCGGGCTCGTGCCGGTCATATCCAATTCCAAGAGGAGCGCAACGCGATTCTTCGCCCTGGACAGCAGAAACCATTTCAAGTGCAACGACAGCCGCAACCTTGCCGCCAAGATTGATTATTGGATAAGCCATCCGGAGGAGAAGGCGAAGTGTAGTGAGAGCTATCTGGGCTATGCCAAGCGATTCGACTTTGACCTCTGTATGGATCGAATGGAACGGATGCTTTTGGACGCAATAGATGAAAAAAGATAGGGTTTATTACTATTCCGACCCGATAAACGATGACTTCGCGGGGACGAAGATCAAGGCGAAAAAGGTTGACGGCTCCTATCCTTATATGCGGGGAAGGGTCTGGCGCTTCTTTTCCGCGCTTACCTACCATGTTATCGCGATGCCGATAGTAGCCTTTATATGCAGGTTCGTCCTCGGCTTCAGAGTTAAAAACAAGCGGGCAATCCGTAGCATCAAGGGCGGCTTCTGCCTTTACGGCAATCATACTCATGTCCTCGACGCTTTTTTGCCGCCGATTGTAGCCTGGCCGAAGCGCGCCTACACCATAGCCAGTCCCGATGCGGTTTCCGTGGGCTGGCTTACCGGGCTTGTTCAGATGCTCGGAGCAATACCCATACCCACCGAGCGTTCTGGCATGATTAAGTTCATGACGGCGATTAAAAAACATTGTGAGGATGGCAGTTGTATCGGCATATTTCCCGAGGCCCATGTTTGGCCCTATTATACCGGTATACGGCCGTTGCAGGGGGTGTCCTTCCGATATCCGGTTTCATGGGACTGCCCAATGGTAGTCATGGTAACCACCTATCACCATAGAAGTGGACTTAACCGCTGGCGCAGTCAACCCAAGCGCGTTTTGCATATCTCCGACCCGATGTATCGCAATCCGGAGCTTTCCTCCAAGGAAGCGCAGGAGGAGCTTCGCGCAAGAGCGCAGGCGTTCATGGACGAGATGAGCAAAAAGAGCGATTATGAATATGCCCGCTACGTCTATGTTCCAAAGGAATAGGGCAGGTAGTACAGCCACACAGAGACGCGCTGTGAAGCCTCGCCTACCACGGGAATCCCGTCGATGGTGAGTTCCGGGTGCGATGGGACGACGTAATAGTAGTATACGCCGCTCATTCCGCTCGTATCATCCGTATAGGTACAGGGCATGACGTTGTTGGTAAAGGTTTGCAACAGAACGGCATAGCCCGATGAATCCTCGCGGTACAACCGGTACTCAAAATATGGCGATTGCGGAGTGAAGGTGAGACTCACGCCTTCATTCGTCTTTTGAAGGCGCAAATCCTCAGGCGGCTTTGGGACTGCCCAGTATGAGGTTTCGATAACGGGCTCAGTTCCTTTCAAAAAGTATTCGTATACCGACGATTCGGTTGGCGTGAGATCGCTTGCAAGCACCGCCTGATAGCTGTGCGAGAGGGTGTGCTTGTCGAGTCTGACGGAGATAACGTCGTCCGGTACGGAAAAGACCGGGGCGACCCTGCCAATATAGATGTTCGTAAAAATCTCCTTCATAACCTCAGCGGGATAGGTTCCGCCCCCCGAATCCGCCGGCAACTGCCTGCCCCCGCTGCTGTCGTCATAGCCCATCCAAATCACGGCAGCATAATCAGGATTGTAGCTTGCAAGCCAGATATCGCGATTGCCTGTGGAGTCGCCAACCGTTCCGGTCTTTGCGGCGAGCTGGATGTTCAAAGCCGAAAGGCTCTGCGCTGTTCCGGATTCAACAACGCTGGTGAGCATACTGGTAAGGATAAAGGCGTTGCCCTTTTGCATAACCCTGACCGCGTTTGACTGATGGCGATACAGCTCATTGCCCTCCGAATCCGAAATGGAGGCTATAACATAGGGCTCGTTATAAACGCCGCCGCTCGATATGGCGGCGTAAGCTCCGGCGAGTTGATAGGGAGAAACGCCGTAAGTAAAGCCGCCGAGCGCAAGCGCAAGGCGCGTGTCGAGCGAATGAAAGGATATTCCGAGCCGCGAGGCAAAGGATTTGCATACGGCGGGGCTCAATTCCGAAAAGACCGAAACGGCGGGGATATTCAGGGACTTGGTTACCGCTTCGCGCATCGTAACCCAGCCCGAATATCGGCCGCTGGCGTTTTTTGGGGTATAGTCGCCAAAGTCGGTTTGCTCGTCAAGGAGCATGGTGGCGGCGGTATAGCCGTTTTCGAGCGCGGGAGCGTAGACGAGGATGGGCTTTATTGCCGAGCCGGGCTGGCGGCGTATCTCGACAGCGCGGTTATAGGCGAGGGCAATGTCGTTGTCCCTGCCGCCCAACAGAGCGCACACCCCGCCGGTCGAAGAATCCACTATAACTATCGCGCCCTGCGCGCTCTCCCCGTTGTATTCCGGAAAGTACTGATCGTTTGCAAAGGCGGCTTCGCAGATGCTTTGAATGTTTGAATCCATCATCGTTTCGATTCGATAGCCGCCGGTCAAGAGCTCGATCATCTCGATGTCGAGCAGTTCGCAAGCTTGGGTAAGGGCAAGGTCTATATAATAGCCGCGCCTGTTATTTTTAACGTTTTCTGCAAGGACAAGCGGCTCAGCCTGGGCGGTTTTTGCCTCCGCTTCGGAGATAAACCCGTATTCCGCCATCAGCTCCAGGATAACGCCGCGCCTGCCTATCGAGGCGTCGGGGCGCAGATGGGGAGCGTATCTTGTCGGAGCTTTTAATACCCCTGCCAAAAGCGCCGCTTGAGCGAGGCTTAGATCCTTTGCCTGCACTCCAAAATAGGTTCGCGCCGCCGCTTCGATTCCATAACAGCCGTTGCCGAAGTAAACATAGTTGAGATACAGCTCCAGAATCTCATCCTTGTCATAGATCTTTTCGAGCTGATAAGCCAGTATGGCTTCATCGAGCTTTCTGGTAAGCTCCTTTTCCGAACTGAGATGGGAGAGCTTAATCAACTGTTGCGTTATAGTCGAAGCGCCCTCAACATAGGCCTGCGCCTTGAGATCGTTCAGCGCCGCGCCGAAAATGCGGATTATATCAAAGCCACGGTGAGTATAGAAGCGCGCGTCCTCGGCGGCGATAAAAGCGTTCTTTATGTATTCGGGCAGGGTTTGAATCTCAATATCAATCCTGTTTTCAGTAGCAAAAAGGCAGGATATCTCGTTGCCGTCGGAATCAAAAACGCGGGTGGACTGTTCGGTATCGACTATTTTGGAAACGTCTAACATATGCCATGCGTCGCGTGATATTATCAAAACTCCGAGCGCAAGGCAGGGGAGCAAAATGAACAAAACGGCGCACAACAAAAAGCGCCGCCGTTTCCTTCGACGCGCAAGACTCTTATATGTATACAGGACGCGCTTTCGGTTCATGGAGCTTATTCTTCCATGAGCCGTTAAAAGCTATGCAGCCAACCACTTTCTAATCCGTTTGTTGTAAAAAGCTATACAGACATTGTAGATTACGTCGAGCAGGAAGAAACAAATCTGCGCGGCGATTATCAAAAGCACAAGATGGATATTCGGAAGCAGGCTGAGAATCGAAACCTCAGCGAGTTGCCAAAGCACAAAGGAGGCAAGCGCAAACCCGATGTTGCAATACAGAACCAGGAGCAGGGAGCGGAGCCAAACGAGGTTCACCTTGTCGAGGAAAAACTGGCGCGCTATACCGTAGTGGCCGATGAGCGCAACATAGAAAAACCAGGTGATTCTGTCGGGCAGAATCAAAAAGGACAGGAGGGCGGTCGCTAAAAACGAGAGCCAGGCAAGCCCATACTTTCGTTCTCCGACAAGAACGTAAACAAAGAGCGAAGCGATATACGCGAACAAAAAACGGCAGAACGGCACGGTTTCCGAGGCGTAAAGAAAGAGGGTATTCAGCGCCACTACCATGGCGGAAAGCGATATTTTTTTAGAAACGCTCATATTCATCGAAATTTACCTGCAACAGTTACAGCACATATTCATGCACATAAGCGTCGAACAGATGGAACAACAGTTGCAATCGTCCTGATTCATCTGCTGACCTCCGCGCGCGAAGGGGCTTGTATTATTCAAAAGCGTGGTATAGGCGTTCTGGTATTCGGGATTGTTCGGTTCGGCTTCGTATGCGGCGGTAATATGGGCGCGAGCCTTGTCATACCAGCCCCAGCGGAAGTAGAGGATGCCGTAGAGATAGTTCCACTCGGCGTTGTGGATGGGGATGGAATCCAGGACGCTTTTCGCGGCGTTAAGATTGTTTTGATTGATATAGGAGCGCGCGCGGCTAAGCTCCTCGGCATATTCGCCCGAATATGAGCTTCGGCCGGAGGACGACCCGCGGTAATTGCCGCCGGACTCATGCTTCTTTTGAAGCATATCGTAAGCCTGATTTACCTCCTTTAGCTTTTCGTTCGCAAGTTCTTTCAAGGGATTATCGACATATTTATCGGGATGGTATTTTTTAACCAGCTCCAAATATGCCTTTCTAATCTCCTCCTGCGAAGCGTTTTCGCTGACGCCCAAGACCTTATAGGGATTCATCCTGCTTCTCCTTCAATACAAGTTCGGTTCGATAAACACAGCCCTTAGCTATGATGTTTTCAATCAGCTCCGCATCGCGCTTCAGTTCGAGAAGCGCCAGCCCGTTATTCGCCTGCTCAAGCGACTTATAGAGCGGAAAATCCAGCTCATCTTTCGAGCGGTTCGCGGCGTTGAACGGATTATAACTGCCCTTTTCCCTGTCCTTTTCCATATCGTCGGCGGCGTCGATAAGGTATATCCAGCGTCCGAGGTTATACATCAGCCAGCGGAGCGGCTCGGATCCGGCGGCATCCTGATAAGGGGAGTAGGCGGCGAGATCGCAGAGGAGCTTTGCGAAGCAGTCCGCAGTCGCGTCGGCGTCCGTGCATTTTTCGGCTTCAAGCTTCGACAGCTCAAGCAGGCGCTGTTCGACGCTCCGGCACAGGTGGGGAAGCCTTTTTTCAATCCGCCTGACCTTATCTTTTAAAAGGAAAGCCGCAAGCTTGGCGGAAAGTTTTTTCTCATCACTGCCGTCGTCCCTGCACTTATAATAAGATAACAGGATGTTGCAGTCTCCGGCATAGAGATAGGCTGGGGTAGCAAGGACGAAGGTTTTGCCGCTTTGATTGCACCTGTGGATGCAACGGCATTTTTTATATTCTATTTTTTCATCGTACAGCGCGGAAAGCAACAGCGCCAAAAAGGCGCAGTCGTAGCTGAGCGCGGAGGACGCAAAATAACCGTGCCGCTTGCGGATGGCCTTGCAAAGCCCGCAATAGGCGGCTTGATACGAGCGGTATTCCTTCACTTTTAGCTCGCATTCGAGCGGTTTAACATAGCCGAACATAGTTTTTCATGAACAGTATAGCATGAAAAGCGGAAATACACTTTGAAATTTTTGCAAAAATGAGAAAAAAACGGACTTTTTGAGCAAGTTTATATATAAAGTGGAAAAATCTTTTGAATTTTTTTGATTTCCCTCTTTTTTTCTTGAAAGTTATCTGCTATAATTACGTTGTGCGTATATCGTGCAAAAAGAATCCTGGATTCAGGAAATATTAGGAGGTTATTCAATCATGAAGAAAATCATTGCCCTGTTTTTGATTCTGGCATTGATCTTCACCGTTGTTGCTTGCAAAGGCAACGAGGGTGAGCAGACCGACGATCCGTCCGATGCAGTGGTAGATCCGGTCGATCCGGCAGATCCCGATGAGCCCGACCCGGTGACCGCGGATCAGATCCCCGACACCATGACGTCCGATGACGGAACCTACAAGATCGCGTTCGTTACCGACGTTGGCCAGCTCAAGGATAAGTCGTTCAACCAGGGAACCTGGGATGGTTGCAAGCTCTATGCTTACAACAACGGACTGTCCTACAAGTACTATCAGCCCGCCAACGGCGACCAGGCGACTGATGACGACCGTTACGACGCCATGAAGGCTGCCGTAGACGGCGGTGCGGAGATCATCGTTTGCGCCGGCTTCATGCAGGGTACTGCATTGACCCAGGCCGCAGCCGAGTTCACCGATGTTAAGTTCGTATTTATCGACGGTTGGGCGCTTTCGCTCGAAGACGGCACCGTTCTTGAGAATGTTGCCGGTATCGCCTTCAAAGAGGAGCAGGCTGGCTATCTCGCCGGTTATGCGGTAGTCAAGGAAGGCTACACCAAGCTGGGCTTCACCGGCGGTGGCGGCGGAACCAACCCGGCGTGCTGCCGTTATGGCTACGGCTTCGTGCTGGGCGCCAAGGCTGCTGCAGCTGAGCTGAATGTTGAAGTTGCGATTAACTACTCCTGGCAGTATGGCGCGTCTTTCTCCGCATCTGCTGAGCTCCAGACGATGGCTAACGGCTGGTATGCGGCTGGCACAGAGATCATCTTTGCTTGCGGCGGTTCCATGTTCTCCTCCGTTGCGGCTGCAGCGGCTGAGAATGATGCGAAGGTTGTCGGCGTTGACGTCGACCAGTCCTTCGAGTCCGAGACGGTTGTTACCTCCGCTATGAAGGGACTGTCTGCGGCGACCTCCTGGTCCATCGAGAAGCTGTACACCGATGCGTGGGCAGATATCGGCGGCCAGAACATCAGCCTTGGTGCGGCTGAGGATGCTGTTGGCCTGCCGACGGCGACCTGGAGCCTTGCCAACTGGAGTGTTGACGAGTACACCGCGGTGTTCAACGCAATGAAGGACGGCTCTTTGGTGATCGACGCCAACTATCCGGAAGACATCACCACCGCTTCCGATGATCTGGTAACCATTACCCTCATCTAATCGAAAGCGACAATTGCAAAAGCAATTCAGCGAAACGCCCTTTGGGGCGTTTCGTCAGCCTGTCAAA
>JAUNBM010000008.1 GCA_030527115.1 Clostridia bacterium | reverse complement strand
GCAACCTTTTCCGGTCGCTCGGTTCTCCTTTTTTCTTCCTTATTGCAACAGCCCCGAAATGTGCTGTGGCACATAAGGGCAAATTTTATTTCATACCGAGCGGAGAGAGGTATTTCATATCGAACGGAGTGAGATATTTCATATTGAGCGTAGCGAAATATTTCATTAAAGTTGCCTGTGTAATCGCTAATTTGCCCGCGGGGTATTTCTTATTGCGTAGCAATATTTCACAAAGAGACAAATAACATTTGGTATACGAAGGATATATAAGCTATGAATCGTGAAATGGGCTTATACCTAAAACAACCTCCATTCGAGGAAAGAGGAGAGCCGGCGTTTTTCGGCAACTCCTTTAGGGCACTTATGCCAAATGGAGCAAGTTTTAGGCTTGCTCTTTTTTCATGCTTCGATTTTGTGTTCCTGTTAATCGAGGCGGTGCTTTACGCCTACGCCGCCGCCGTTCGCCGGAATCCCGGCTCTGCCGTTTCGGTTTTACCAGTCGCTGTCCCAGTCGGAAGCTCCGCTGTCCCAGTCGGAGCCGTTGTCCCAATCAAAATCATCATCGTCCCAATCGTTTGCCCAGTCCTCATCATCGGTAATGGAATAATAATCGCTGTCCGAAAAGTCTGAAACATTGGAATCCCCGGAATAGGAGTCGCCCGCCCAATAATCGGAATAGCTGTCGTTAAGCTCCTCGTCCACGCTGTCAGCAGGAAGCCATTCCTGTTGCGCATCGTCGAATTGATACCACGAGCCCGAATTGAAGTAGTAGCCATAATCATCATAGTAATAATAGCCGTCGTTCGGCGTATTATCCCCGGACGCGATAAACAGGACGATAGCAACCAATACAATCAGCCCAATTATAACTCCGGACATCCGCGTCCTGCCCGTAGCCTTCCCAACAGGCGAAGCGGTCGTGCCCGCCGCCGCGTTCTTCCTCTGCAAAACCTCGGCTTTCAGTTTCTGATATATCTCGTTTACGGCATAGGCTTCGTCGCTTCCGCGATATCGAACGCTTCGGCTTCCGTCCGATTTGTTCTTATATACGACGACGTTGCCGCCTTCCTCGCGGTATATGCCGAACGCCCGCGGGCCTACATAGTTTTCCCCTATGAAAAACCTCGCCTTTTCGAGCGGAATCTGATGCTCGCGGCAAAAAGCCTGCAGTTCCTCTATCGTTTTCGGAACTCCAATGCCGCTCCTTATCATATTTGAGTTTGGCGCGCCGCAATTTGGGCACTGTTCCTCAGTGTCCTCTACAAAATTGTCGCAATACTCGCATTTAATCTTCATAGTTCACCCCTCAACTTCCTGCCGCAGACGGCTCGCGATTGCGTTCCCACCCGGCTCCGCTTGCGAAAACCTGCGCTCCAAAGCCCTCTTTGGCGGGCGCGCATCCTCGTTTCGCTCCTTTATTCTACTCGACGATCGCCTTATAAATGTTTTCCAGGTCGTCCTTTGAATAATAGGAGATTATAACCTTGCCGCGCTCCTCCGAACCTTGAATCTCCACCTTCGCCCCGAGATGCTCGCGAAACGTGCGGGTAAGCTCCTTCATTTCGCGGCTTTGCTCCGATTTTTTGCGCTTCGACGGCTTTTTTCCGGACGCCGCGCGCAAAGCCTCCTCGAGCATCCTCACGCTCCAGCCCTCGCTTATGCAACGCTCGGCAAGCCCTCGTTGCCGAGCCGCATCCTCAACGCCGGCGAGCATCTTTGCATGGCCCGCGGACAGCTTTCCGTCCGCAACATGAGCCTGAACCCGGCTGTCGAGCTTTAGAAGGCGCAGGCTGTTCGCTATTGCCGAGCGGCTCTTGCCTATGCGCTCCGAAATCTCCTCCTGCGTCAGATCGTGCTGTTTCATCAAAAAGTTGATCGCCGCCGCTTCCTCAATCGGGTTCAAATCCTCGCGCTGGATATTCTCAATCAGCGAGACCTCAGCCGTTTTCTGCTCGTCAAGCGCGGTGATAATCACGGGAACCGAAGAAAGCCCCAGCATCCTTGCGGCACGATAGCGCCGCTCCCCGGCAACTATCGTATACCGCGAGCCGTTTTTGCGCACCAAAAGCGGCTGTACTATCCCGTGCCGCTTTATCGAAGCCGCCAGCTCCTGTAACCGTTCCTCGTCAAACGACTTGCGCGGCTGATTGGGATTGACGTCCAGCTCGCCTATCCTCACCTCTTTTACTCCTGCGGAGCGGGACTCGTCCTCCCCGCCGAGGAGCGCGTCCAAACCTCTGCCCAAACCTCCCCTTGCCATGGCTACTCCTTTCCTATCAGCTCGTCCGCCAGGCTCATATACGCCAGCGCGCCCACATTCTTCGGGGCGTACAGGGTTATCGGCAATCCAAAGGAAGGCGCCTCGCCCAAACGAACCGTTCGTGGAATTATGGTGTTGTACACCTTGTTTTTAAAGAATTTCTTTACCTCTTGAACGACCTGCATCGAAAGATTCGTCCTCGCATCGAACATCGTCAGAACCACGCCCTCGACGTCGAGGCCGGGGTTTAAATTCTTCCGAACCAGTCTCACGGTGTTCATCAGCTGGGAAAGGCCCTCCAGCGCATAATACTCGCATTGAATCGGAACCAGCACGGTATCGGCGCAGGTCAGCGCATTAAGCGTTAAAAGTCCCAACGAGGGCGGGCAGTCGATGATGATGAAGTCATAGTCGCCGGAAACCGGCTTCACCGCGTTCTTCAGCACCTGTTCCCGCGCCATGAGATTGACCAGCTCAACCTCCGCGCCTGCCAAATCAATGCTCGAAGGCACCATATTCAGCCCTTCGACCATCGTCTTTAGAACCGTTTGTGAAATCGGCTCCTCGTTTATCAAAACGTCGTATATGGATCTTTCCAACTCGGTTTTCCTTACGCCAAGCCCGCTCGTTCCATTCCCCTGCGGGTCTATGTCAATAAACAGCGTTCTTTTATTCCGCTGTGCAAGGCAGGCGCTCAAATTCACCGCCGTAGTCGTCTTGCCGACCCCGCCCTTTTGATTGGCTATCGCAATTATCCTCGCCATCCTGTACTCCCCGTTCTTCCATATAGTCCATTATAGCCGAGCCCCGCCGAAAATGCAAACCCTTGCGCTATGCGTTCTTCCCTGCGGCGCGTCCGATTGGGTTTATCCGCGGCTTTTGCGGGTATGTTTCACGTGAAACAATTACTCGCCCTTATGCTCTCCCTCGTCGGAGGCGGTATCGCAAGTCCCGCCGTCAGGAGCAGAATCTTCCTCGTTTATTTCGCGTTCCGGTTCGTCCGCATTCCCTTTAAGGAACTCCGGAACGGGATCCCTCGCCGGGCTTTCGTCCGAATCGCTCGCCATTTGCGGGTCGTCCGCCGCATCATCCGGCTCTCCGTTTGCTGTTTCACGTGAAACATCGGAGGGCAAGACGGGTTTTTCCCACTTGCGGCTGAGAATCAAAACGAGGACGCCGCCCGCAAAGATGAACAGGCTTATGAACTGCGAAGTGGACAGCGCTCCGATTGCGCCGCGCGGGTCGCCACGGAAAAACTCGATAATAAAGCGCCAGACGCTGTACAAAAGAAGATACCACGCGGTTACCGTTCCTGTGCGCTTAGATTTTTTCAGCACGATGATGAGTGAAACGGCTAAGATGATTAAAAAGCCGGCTTCCATCAGCTGTGTCGGCAGGCGCAGGGCAAATTCTCCATGCACCGGATAGTTGATTGATATCGGAGAGACGCATTCCATGCCGTAGCAACAGCCGCTGAAATAACAGCCGAAGCGGCCGCCCGCGTGCGCCAAGCAGAAGCATGGTGCAAATAGGTCGCAATAGGTGAAAAAGCCCTTTTTCTTTCTGCGGGCGACAAGGGCAAGCGCGCCAACGCCTCCGATAAGTCCGCCGTAGAAGACCATGCCCTCGCCTATCAAGCTCCAAAGGCTTTCAAAAAACGCTCCGGTGGAACTGAAATCGAGGGTGAACGCCTCGGGCTCAACAATCCAGAACAGCACTTTTGCAAGCAGAAAGCCGATTAAAACCGCCCAAATAATCCCGTCGAGAATGTCGTCGGCGGACAGGACGCTGTACCGGCGGATAAAGAACAAAACAGCCAGAGCGATTAGCGTTCCAATGAGGATGCAAACGCCCATTGCAGGGAGGGTAAAGAGCCCAAAGTCAAAGTACTGATGCATATTAAGCCTCCATTCAGAAAGAAGTTTAGCACAGAATGGGGTTTTTATCAAGTTTGGATTGATACTTCAGCATAAATCGTGTTATAATGCAACGATGAAATGGAGAGAATTTGCGGTATATACTACGGACGCCGGGCTTGAGCCCGTTTGCGCGGCTTTGACGGCGGCGGGGCTGGACAGCCTGTCCGTCGAGGAAAGCCCCGAAACCTGCCGCGCCTTCTTGGAGGAGAGCGCGAAATACTGGGACTTTGCGGATATGGAGCATATCGGCTCCGACCGCCCCTGCGTTAAGGCATATGCGGCGGACGACAAAAGCTCCGAACCCCTGTTTGAAGCCGCCGAAGCGGCAATCCTCCGGCTGAAAGAACTGGACGGAAACGGCGATTACGGCGAGCTGTCCATCTGCATCAGCCTGCTCGACGAGGAGGACTGGGCGAACAACTGGAAACGCTATTATAAGCCGCTTGAAATCGGGAGCAAACTACTGATTCTGCCCTCGTGGGAGCCGGCTATCGCAACCACGCGAACCACACTCCGGCTCGATCCCGGAATGGCTTTCGGCACGGGGGCGCATCATACCACGAGGATGTGCTTAGAACTGCTGGAAAAAACCGTAGCGGCGGGCGACTCCGTGTTGGATTTGGGCTGTGGGAGCGGGATTCTCTCGATAGCCGCGCTGCTTTTGGGCGCAAAGAGCGCAGTTGCCGCGGATATCGACCCGATTGCCGAAAGCATCGCCCGCGAGAACGCAAGGCTGAATGGGATTGACGATGATAGCTACCGCATTTTAATCGGAAATGTGCTTGCCGATCGCGACCTAAAGCAAAGCATCGAAGGGCGCTATCCGATAGTAACCGCCAACATCGTGGCGGACGTTATCATTGCGCTGGCTCCGCTTGCCAAGCGATTGGTGCAAAAAGGGGGCACGTTTATTACCTCGGGGATAATCTCCGACCGTGCCGAGGAGGTTCGGGCGGCGCTTAAAGCGCAGGGCTTCGAGCTTTTGCAGGAGCTGAGCGCGGAGGATTGGCACGCCTTCCTGTGTCGCGGCTGATGCTGGTGTATAAAAGGGACTGATTGTGAAGCTGTACGGGCTTTGCAAACGTTTACAACGCTCAGGACGGGTGCGGCGCTTTATAAAAACGGATTATATGGTGCAAAAAAAGTGCAACATTGAGGATGGATAGGTATTTGGAATGAACAGGTTTTTTACTACCGAAATACTGCAAAATGGGACGGCGCGGATTTCCGGCGAGGATGTTAAGCACATCGCCAAGGTTTTGCGGCTGAAGCCCGGCGACAGCGTTGAAATCTGCGACGCGAGGGGCAGGGAATGCGAGGCGAAGATAATTTCCATCGTCTCCGACTTCGTGATGCTGAAAACCGGCGAATGGACGGAAAGCAAGTCGGAACCCCGCCACAAGATTACGCTGTTTCAATGCGTCCCCAAGGCGGGGAAGCTGGAAATAATCATCCAAAAGTGCGTGGAGCTGGGCATAATGCGAATCGTTCCGGTGCTGAGCGCGCGCTGTCTCCCCGTTTCCAAGTCCGACTTCGACCGCAGGCTTGCGCGGTATCAGCGGGTATCGCTCGAAGCGGCAAAGCAGAGCAAGCGCGGAATCATCCCGCAGATAAAGCCCTTGCAAAGGATTGATGAACTCGACCTGGGCGGCTTCGATACCCTGCTTATGGCATATGAGGGCGAAACGGAGCGCACCTTAAAGCAGGCGATAGGCGGCTGTGATATCGGCGGAAGAATCGCGCTGATCATTGGGCCGGAGGGCGGGTTCGATCCAAAAGAAGTCGCGGGCCTACAGGAGCTTGGCGCGATTGCGGTCAGCCTTGGGCCTCGGATTTTGCGAACCGAGACCGCCGGCATGGCGATGCTGGCTCAGGTCATGTATGAGGTTGAGTGATGCGCGTCGCCTTCAGCACCCTCGGTTGCAAAGTAAACCATTATGAAACCCAGGCGATGGAGGAACTCTTTGCAAAAGCGGGGCACGATGTTGTCCCGTTTTCGTCTCATGCTGACGTCTATATCGTAAACACCTGTACGGTCACTCAAATGAGCGACAAGAAATCGCGTCAACTTCTCACGCGCGCCCACGCGCAAAACCCCTCTGCGCTCATAGTTGCGGCCGGATGCTATCCTGCAGTAGCCGCGGACGAGGTTGCGGCGCTGAAAGGGGTCTCGCTCGTAATAGGAAACCGCGACAAGCCCCATATCGTCCGCTATTGCGAACAGGCTTTGTCCGGTCAGACTAACGAAGAGAGCGGCGATAAGTCACAGACTCCCTCAAAAACTCCGTGCGCGGACGAAACCTCCCGCTCCGGCGATTGGGGCGAGGGCGAGCTTGGGGCAAAAACGCACCATAGTCAGAATGAGGACGAGCAAACCGGAATAGCTTCCGGGGAGACGTCGGGTGCAAAAAAGTCTCAAGTTCCTTTTTTCGACCTCTCTGCTACGCATGACAGCCGCACGCGGGCGATGCTCAAAATACAGGATGGGTGCAACCGCTTTTGCTCCTATTGCATTATCCCGTTCGCCCGTGGCAATCTCAGCTCACGGTCGATGGAAAGCTGTGAAAAGGAGCTGTCCGCCCTCGTAAGCGCGGGGTACAAGGAGGTTGTTTTAGCCGGAATTCAGCTTTGCGCTTACCGCGACGGGGAGAGGGACTTGCTCGATGTAATCCGCCTCAGCGACGCCTTGGGCGTTCCCCGTTTGCGGCTCGGTTCGCTTGAACCCACCTTCATCACCGATGAAGCGGTCGAGCTTCTTTCCAAAAGCCGCTCGCTCTGCCGCCACTTCCATCTTTCGTTGCAAAGCGGGTCGGATTCCGTCCTTCAAAGGATGAACCGCCGCTATACGACCGACGCGTTTCGTTCCGCGGTTCAAAAGCTCCGCGACGCGATGCCCGACTGCGCCGTGACCACCGATATAATTTGCGGCTTTGCCGGCGAAACCACCGCTGAGCATGAAGCCTCCCTAAGCTTTGTCCGCGAAATCGGCTTTTCCCGCATCCATGTATTCCCCTATTCAAGGCGGGCAGGAACTAAGGCGGCAACCTTCCCCGGTCAGCTTCCAAAGTCGGTAAAGGCCGCTCGAACCCGCGAGTTCCTCGAATTGGGCGAGGAGCTGGAAACCGCCTTCATCATGCGTCAAAAAGGCACCATCCACCGGGTGCTGATGGAAAGCGACGGAACCGGCTATACCGAAAACTATGTCCGGGTGCGCGTCGATGGCGCTGACGGAGAGCTGATAACGGTTGAAATAACGGGGCAGGAGGGCACTCTTGCCACCGGAAGGAGAATAGATCAATGACCGACTGTTTGTTTTGTAAGATTGCCGAGGGGCTGATCCCCTCCGCCAAGGTGTACGAGGACGAGCTGGTTCTCGCGTTCAACGATATCGCGCCGCAAGCGCCCGTACACATCCTGCTCATTCCCAAGGCGCACATCGAGAGCGCGCAGACCTTGAGCGAGGAAAACGACGCGCTCTTGTCGCGGCTGTTCAAAGTTGCGCGAACCCTTGCCAAAGAAAAGGGGCTTGCCGAGACCGGCTACCGGCTGATTACCAATATCGGCAACGACGGCGGGCAGAGCGTCCCGCATCTGCACCTTCATCTAATCGGCGGCCGCCAGCTAAAGTGGGATAATTAACGGGGTAGCCCAACAGAATTTAACCTGACCGTCCGGCTTTAAAGCTTCGCCTCCGCCGCGCGCCGGATAGCTTGTTTTCCGCGCCTGTGTGCCCCTAAAGGCGCGTTCGCGCAAAACGCGGTATGCTCCCGCCCTTTTTAATTCTGCGCCAAAGGATTCCGCCCTGTCCAAAAGAACAAGGCGGAATGATTTTTATTTGCTTGTAGCTTAGACTATTCTTTGAGAAAGCTATTAAAAGCTCAAATCAGTCGTCCTCGTCCTCCTCAACTTCGTAGTCGGGATTCCGGCTCACCTGAAGCCGGACGACGCGGAGATTGTTACGCTTGATTATCGTGACCGTTAGATCCTCAAAAACGAAGCTCTCGTGAAGCTTCGGATAGCCGCCGAGCATCTCCACCGCCCAGCCTCCGACGGTTGCGTTATCATCGTCTATCTCCTCCTCGTCCTTATCGAACTCGTCAAAGAAATCCACGAGCCGCATATCGCCGTCCACCTCAAAGGTGTTCTCGTCCAGCTCCACAAACTCGTCCACAACCTCGTCGGATTCGTCCCAGATATCGCCAACGAGCTGTTCCAAAATGTCCTCCATCGTCAAAATGCCCATCGTCCCGCCGTACTCGTCGGTGACGATAACCATGTGCTGTTTATTCTTCCGCATCATGTTTAAAACATCGGGCAGAGCCATAGTTTTATGCACAAACACGGCGGGCATCAACAGCTCCCGTATATCGACGGTTTCGCTGTCGACCAGGCGCTTGTACAGATGGTTGAGATGCAAAACGCCGATTATGTTGTCGGGCGTATCCTCATAGACGGGAAGCCGCGTAAACGGCGACGCAAAGCAGATTTTGCGTTGCTCCTCCCAATCATCCTCTATATCGAGGGCAACCAAATCCACCCTGGGCGTAATCACCTCATATGCCAGCACCTCCTCGAAGTCGAAAGCGCTTTGAAGCAAATCGCAGGCGTCCTCGTCCATAACGCCCTCCTCCTCGACCGTGTCGAAGATCGTCTCCAAATCGTCCTCCGTAACCGTAGGCTCGTCGGCGGGCTTGCCGTTGCGGCGTTGCATCAGCCGGAGCAACAGGTCAAACACGAAGGTTACCGGCCACAGAACTATCATTACCACCCTGATGGGCAGGGCGAAAAACTGCGTCAACGCTTCGGAGAACTGGTTGGCGAGTATCTTGGGCAACACCTCGCCGAAAGTTATAACCAACAGCGTCATTATAAGCGTTGCCAGCCACGCTCCGCTTTCGCCCAGCAGATCCACCGCGATAACCGTTGCTATCGAGGAGGAGAGAATGTTCGCAAGATTGTTTCCAATCAATATAGCGATAAGCGCGCGGGAGAAGTTTAGCCTTATGCGGTAGGCGAGCGCGTAAAGCCCCTTCTTCTGCTCGGCATAGAGCTTCAGCCTCAGCTCGTTTACCGAGGCAAAGGAGGTTTCCGCCGCGGAGAAGAAGGCAGAGACGAACAGGCAGACGACGATTAAAATATAGTTGAAGGTCATAGCTGTTCGCCTCCTTCGTCGTCCTCATCGTAAATCTCGCCGACAAGCTCCTCCAAAATATCCTCAACCGTGATTATTCCAACCGGCTCGTGTTTCTCGTCCCGCACAATCGCGATATGCGTCTTATGCGCCGACAGCGTTTGAAGCAACTCGTCGATAGGAAGCTCGGCGGAAACGAACTCCGGCGGATCCATCACGCGGTACAGCGGAAGATGGCCGTCGCGCTCGATATAGGCCTTTAGATATTTTCGTATCTGCAACACGCCGACAACGTCGCCGCGGTCGTTCAAAACCGGCAACCGGCTGTGGTTTCCGCTCGAAATAATCTCCTTAATCTCAGCGGAGGGCATCGAAGTTTTAACGAAAACCACCCTGTCCCACGGAGTAAAAGCCTCGGAAACCGTCGTCTTTTGAAAGTCGAGCGCCGATTGCATAAGCTCGGTTCTATCCTCATCGAGCGTGCCTTCCTTGGCTACGGTTTCGATTATATCGTGCAACTCGTCCTCGGTGACGGTCAGCTCCTCGGTTTGCAACTTCTTTTTAAAGGGCTTTTTGGCGAAAGCCGCCAGCTTTTCATATGGATAGGAAATCGGCGTCAAGACCTTCATCAGGAGCTGAAGCGACCGCGAAAAGAACATCGTTACCCGCTCGCTGGAGGCGACCGCAAAGGTTTTTGGTATCATCTCCGCCGCAAAAAATACCAGCACGGTCGTCACAACGGTTGCAACCGCAACGGGCAGGCTCATGCGAACCGCGATTAAGGTCGCCAGCGAAGCGCAGCCGATCTGCATTATATTCGTTCCGATCAGTATGGTTGTAATCGCCTTGTCAAAATGGTCGAGAATATAAAGCACCCGCCTTGCGCGCTTGTTTCCATCGTCGGCAAGGCTCATCATCCTTATTCGATTGACCGATGAGAAGGAGGCTTCGACTGCGGCAAAATATGCGGCTCCGCAAAGAAGCAAAATGTAGAAGAAGAGCAGTCCTAAAGGACTACTACCAGGACTCGCAGGACTACTGTCCACGAAAAAAACCACCTCACAATGTAATGAATTGTATGCAGTATAGCAAAGCTCTAAAAAAAGCGCAATACTTTCAGCAAAGATATATTCTCTTTTGGCCTGAATAGGGCAAAACTTCGCCTATTCTCTGAGCCAGCGGAACCTGCCCTTGAAGCTCCGAAAACAGCGTCTCCGCGTCCTCCGGCGCAACGGCTATCAGAAGCCCGCCCGACGTTTGCGGATCGAACAGCAAATCGCAAACCGCCAGCGGCACTTCCTGACAGTCCACCTGCTCCTCGGCAAAATCGCGGTTGCGATACATCCCCTCCGGCAGTATTCCCATCTCGGCAAGCTCGAGAGCTTCCGGGAAAAAGCCAATATTTTCGGTGTCCAGCCGCGCCTCCGTGTCCGAGCCCTGCATCATCTCCAGCAGATGCCCGAGCAGGGAGAAGCCGGTAACGTCGGTGCAGGCGTGAACGCGATACTTGACCATTGCGTCCCGCGCCTTAGCGTTCAGCGTCGTCATGGAGCGAACCGCCTTAGAATAAGCCTCCTTGCTCAACACTTCGCCCTTGAACGCCGACATTAAAACGCCCGTTCCCAGCGGCTTTGTCAACAGCAAAACGTCGCCGCTTTGCGCTCCGAAGTTTTTTAAAACCCTGTCCGGCCGGGCATAGCCCGTTACGCACAGGCCGTATTTCGGCTCGTCGGAATAGATGCTGTGTCCCCCCGCTATAACCGCGCCCGCCTCGTATACCTTATCGTAGCCTCCCCGCAGAATCGCCTGCACCGCGTCCTTGGGCATCGACTTTGGAACGCAGAGCAAATTGAGCGCCAGCTTTGGCTCCGCGCCCATCGCATATATGTCCGACAGCGCATTCGCCGCCGCAATCTGCCCGAAGGTAAAGGGATCGTCCACCATTGGCGGGAAGAAGTCCACCGTCTCGACTATGCAAAGCTCGTCGGATACGCGGTATACCGCCGCATCATCGCTCTTATCATAGCCCACCAGCAAATTTTCATCGAAGCGCACGGGCATATCTCCGAGCAGCGTTGACAGCGTTCCGGCTCCGACCTTGGCTCCACAGCCCGCGCAGGATGCAAGCTTGGATAGTTTTACTTCCGATTCATGTTCCATAGAATAGCCTCCACTACTCCTCCGCCAACGGCAAGCGCCTTATCCGACGCCGTGAAACAATGCTCCCTTTCGCATCTGGGGTCTATGTCCCCGCTCTTCATGCCGAGCTTAACCCTCGCGCCGTCCGGCAAAAGCCCGCGAAGCACGCCGTCTATCTCCGCCGTCATAGGCTTGCCGTTGACCGTCGCTATCGTTTCGCCCTTTTTAACGATATCGCCTATGCTCTTTTGCGTAACAAACTCCCCGTCGTCGGGCGCGCGAAGCAACCGCTCGACCGAAAAGCCCGCTATAAAGCCCGGAATACCGGTGTTCTTTTCGGCGGCTCCCTGCCAAATAACCCTGCCGAGCCTGTGGCCGCGCTGGGTTTCGACGACCGCGTGGCAGTCCGTCCCCGCGGTAAAGCCCGGGCCGACACCGATAACGAAGGGAGCGTCCGCCATCGTTGTTCCGTCGTTGCGCTTCATAAGGCGCGCGTCAACCAAAACGTCGGGCTTGAGCGTCTCCCGGCAGGCGCAGGCGGGATCGACAATCACGGCGATCTTCCCCCGGCTCACGACCTCAAGCGCCCGCTCCTTATCCGAGAGGACAGCCTCAACGTCCTCAACGCTCGCGGTCTTATGAAATACCGCCTCCGAAAAGCAAACCGTGCGCCGGATGGACGTGGGCTTTTCAAGCTCAGTCATCACGATATCCATTCCGCAACGGAAAAGCCGGAGCGCTATCCCCGATGCGAGATCTCCCGCGCCCTTTATCAGGATAAGCATTGCCATTCCTCCTTCATCAGCGCCCCGGCATATACGGGCAGGGGCAACAGTCGTTTAAGTCTCTTGGAAAAGTCCAGCGAGGCGTCGTCCTCGACCTGGTTGATAAACACCAGATCCGAGAGCGCCTCCTTACAGATTATTGCCGCTAAAGCCTCCGGCGTTACCAAATCGCTCTCTTTCAGCCCCGTAAGCGCGCAAAATATCTCCTTGCGATGCACAACCTCAAAAATCGGGCGCATAAAGCCCGACGCGCCAACGACCAGCACGGTTTTATTCGCACAGGCGGGGATGCAGGGCTCGTGCGCAGCGTGCGCCTTAATCGGAAGCCGCCTCGAACCGTCCGCCTCGACGAAGATATAGTCCGCGAGCGGGAGCATAGCCTCCACGCCCTCCGGCACGCAACAAAGCTTGCCCTCCTCGTTTTTTCTTCCCATGCAGACTAGGGAATCCGAAAAAGGACGGGCATTTTCTAAAAGCGGAACGCCCTCGGGCGGACGAATATGCGTAGTCGTTGTAATTATCACCCTTTTGCTGGCTTGATTCTCGCGGGCAAGCGTCTCGATCAGCGTTGTCTTGCCTCCGCTGCCGATTACCGCCGTCACCCCTTTTTCAATCTCTAAGAGCCGGGAAAGCAACATTATACCTCAAACTCCAAAAGCAGGGCGGTACAGCACCCGAATTCATCGGCGGCATAGCGAAAGGAGGCTGTGCCGTCCCCTCCGCCGCTCCTTGAAACCAGGGCGCAACCGTCCAAAATTCCGCCCATCCGCTCCGGCTCCTGCGTTAGCTCAATCACCCGCGAATACCAGGAGGGATAATTCTCATTTTGCCGCATCCGGCAATAATACTGCAAATCATAGAAGCCGCATTGCCCCGAATCCACGCCGATAACGAAGGGCGCGGTTTGGGTGGGAAGTTGGGAACTGCCCTGTAATTGCATACCCAGCGCTCTAACTCCCTTGCGGTCGGGAGTATAGCCGATGAAACACTCGTATTTTCCGCGCCGAAGGCATACCTGACCGGCGCACCACACGTCGAGATCGAAGCAGGGGTCGCCTATGCGCAGAGCGTCTTTTAGGACAATAACGCCGATGAGTTCCATTCCTTCCATCATGTCTGAAGTATAACACACCGCCGCCTCATTAACAAGCGAAAGTTCACAATGCGGTGCTTGCGCCGGAGCGAAAAATACGCTATCATATATGCAGATAACGAAGGCAGGAAATGAGAATGGAGCAGAAACTAAGATACACGCTGGCGCTGAAAGTATACGGGGACGAAAAGATTTTTGGGCCGGGCATAGCCGAGCTTCTTGAGAAGATCGACGAGTTTAAGTCCATCCGCAAAGCGACGCTTTCCATGGGAATGGCATATTCTAAGGCGTGGAGCATAATAAAAACCGCCGAAAAAAGCCTCGGTTTTTCGTTGCTCCATTCAACCACCGGCGGCGCGGGCGGCGGCGGCGCGGTACTGACCGAGAAGGGACGGCAGTTTCTGCTGTCGTATCGCAAATTTGAAACCATCGTCCACGATTATGCGGACGAAATATTTTTAGAGCTGTTTGGAGCAAAAGCATGAAATTTTTGAAGGTTCACGGACTTGGAAACGACTTCATCCTTATCGACGCCAGAACGCTTGCCCCCCGCGACTGGTCGGGCTTTGCCAAAACTCAATGCGACCGCCACACGGGCATAGGCGCGGACGGGATTCTCCTCGTTGAAAACAGCGATGCGGCGGACGTAAGGATGCGCATATTCAACGCCGACGGGAGCGAAGCCGAGATGTGCGGAAACGGAATCCGCTGCTTTGCCCGCTATGTTTTCGAGCGTAAAATAGTCCAAAGTCCGGTATTTGCGGTTGAAACGCTCGCGGGCGTTATGCGTCCTCGGATACTCGCGGAGGACGGAACTATTCAGGTTAAGGTCGATATGGGCGAACCTAAGCTCGACGGAGCCGCCATACCGGTTGCCCACAGCGGGCTGTGCGTGGAGCTTCCCCTGGAGATTAACGGGCGGCCGCTCCGCTTCACCTCGGTTTTGATGGGCGTTCCTCATACCTATATCTATGTCGACGAGCTGGTGGACGAGGAAATCGAAACGCTTGGCAGAGCCGTGGAATGCGCTCCCGTCTTTCCAAATCATACCAACGTCAACTTTGTCCGCGTAATCGATCACGGGCATATCGAGATGCGCACCTTTGAGCGCGGTTGCGGAAGAACTCTCGCCTGCGGAACCGGAGCGTCGGGAGCGTCCGTCGCCGGCGCGCTTACCGGAAAAACCTCGCGCAAAATCCGCGTCTCCTTGGAGCGCGGCGACCTGAGCACCGAATGGGCGGACGATAACCACGTCTATATGACGGGCCCGGCGGAATTTGTTTTTGAAGGAGAACTGCTATAATGAAAAAACTCACCCTCATCCTCCTGTGCCTGTTGCTTGTTGCGGCCTTCGGTTGCACGAGCCGCCAAAGCGGCGAGGGCGAAACTTTGCCCACCCCAACCCAAAAAGCCGCCGACCCAACGGCGGAACCCATCGAGCCGACCCCCGCGCCCAACGAGCCGACCCAGCCTCCCGCGTCAACCGTCGCGCTGAGCTTTTCAAGCGAGGATCAGAATGGGAGTATCATCGACGAGAGCTATCTGGAGGATAAGAGCGTGGTCATGCTGAACTTTTGGGCGACCTGGTGCGGCCCCTGCATCAGCGAACTGCCGGCCTTGCAACGCCTCTATGAGGACTATGCGGAACAGGGTTTTGCAATAATCGGCGTGCTTGTCGACGGAACGGTGGATGACGCAAGCCAGCTTATAGAGAGCAACGGCATAACCTATCCCGTTATCGTTTTGGATGGCGACCTCTTAACGATGGCGATGGGCTATCAATATGTTCCGACTACGGTATTTGTGGACGGGAACGGAAACGCGCTCGGCGAGGAATATGTCGGCTCCAACGATTATTCAACCTGGGCCGCCGTGGTGGAGGGTCTGCTGAATTGAAACGCGGAGTTCTAACCCTGACCTTCATCCTGCTCGGCGCGGCGTTACTGGCTGTCGGCATAGTCAGTCAACAGCCCCGCGAAGTATATAATAAGGCGCGCTTTATCTGTACGGAGTGCATAGGCCTTGGCTAAGCTGTCGGCATGGATAAAGCGGCATTCGCGCCGCCTTATACAATGGCTGAGCTTGTTTTTGCACAACCCCTTTGTCTCGCGCCTTTTCACCAAACAGCTGTATACGGGCGCGGGAAAATACGTCTGCGTTCCGGGGCTGAATTGCTACTCCTGCCCGGCGGCGGTGGGCGCCTGCCCCATCGGCTCCTTACAGCAGGGGCTGTATTCTATGCGCGTTCCCTACTATGTGCTGGGAACGCTGATTTTAATCGGCGTAACGCTCGGCAGGGTAGTTTGCGGCTTTCTCTGCCCCTTTGGGCTTTTGCAGGATCTGCTTTACAAGATTCCTTTCTTCAAGAAGATAAACCGGTTTCGCGCCGACCGCGCCCTGCGTTGGCTGAAATATGTCCTTCTCGCGGTAACGGTTATAATTTTGCCGCTTTTTTTCGTGTCCGAACCGGTGTTTTGCAAATACATCTGTCCGCAGGGAACCTTGCAGGGCGGGCTGACGCTGGCGCACAGCGCGAGTACGACGCTTAACCTAAGCCTCGGCTTCCTCTTTAAGTGGAAGGTTGCCATACTCGGAGCGATTCTTTTGCTCTGCCTTCTGATATACCGCCCGTTTTGCAAATATCTTTGCCCGCTGGGCGCAATCTACGGGCTGTTTAACCCGATAGCGGCGGTTCGGTTGCGGGTGGACGAGGAGCGCTGTACCAAATGCGGGGTTTGCTCCGGCGCGTGCAAGCTCTGCGTTGAGCCTTACAAAAAGCCGAATGATCCGGAATGTATCCGTTGCGGCGACTGCATAAGGAGCTGTCCGCACCGGGCGCTGAGCCTCGGATTGGGAAATATCAAAAAGAAAAAGGAGGAAAATAAGGATGGGGAAAAAGAAAACGGCGTTTGCGCATGATTTTCAGGAGAACGAAATACTCTGGAAGGATCGGAAGCGCATTTTAGGCCTGCCGCTGAGCTTCACTAAGTATGCGCTCGATAAGGACAGGCTGTATATCAAGGTGGGCTTCTTCTCAAGCGAAACCAACGAACTGCTCCTGTATCGCGTATTGGATATAAAATCCTATCGCACCTTCTGGCAAAAGATATGCCGCGTCGGCTCGGTTTCGCTTTACAGCGCGGATAAGAGCCACAGCATCTTGGAGTTGAAGAACATTAAAAACAGCGAAAAGGTGCGCAAGTTCCTGAGCGTTTTAATCGAACAGCGCAGAAGTGAAAAGGGCATCACCGGCCGCGAAATGTATGGAACCGGAGATATGGACGGCGGCTTGCCCGATGCGGACGGGGACGGGATTCCCGATGTAATCGACGGGGTTTGAGCTATTCCGTCGCGTTCACGAGCTTCTTTTTGATGCGCTGAATCGCATTGTCGATCGACTTGGGATTCTTGCCCAGATGCTCCGCTATCTGCTGATAGGACAGCCCTGCAAGATAGAAGTGCAGAACGCGGCGCTCATATTTGCTCAATAAATCGTTTATGTGAATATTGACCCGCTCCAAAAACTCCCGTCGGAGCAAAACCTCCTCGGGATCGGAGACTCCGGCATTCTGCAAAAGATCGAGCAGGGTGCGGTCTCCGTCGTCCTCAAAAAACGGCTGGTTGAGCGAGATGTAGGAGTTCAGCGGGGTATGCTTCTTGCGGCTCGCCCGCTTTATTGCGGTGAGCATCTGCCGCGTTATGCAGAGATCCGCAAAGCTCCGAAACGAGGTTTTTTTGTCGTCGCGATAGTCCAATACCGCCTTATACAGCCCTATCATGCCCTCCTGCACGAGATCTTCATTGTCCGCGCCGATGAGAAAATAAGGCCGCACCTTAACGCGCACGAGCAGTTTATACCGCTCATATAAGCTCTCCTCCGCGAGGGAATCGCCTTCTCGCAAAAGCTTTATCAGCTCCTCGTCAGTTTTGCCCTGATAGTTCTTCATCCTGCCTGTTCTTCTCAAACATAAGTATTGCCGCCGCCACCGAAGCGTTCAACGATTCGATGCGCCCCTTTATCGGAATTGCCACGAGAAAATCGCACTTTTCCTTAACGAGCTTGGACAAGCCCTCGCCCTCGCTTCCAACGACCAAAGCCAGCGCCCCGTTCAGCCCCTGCTTCTGCATGGGATAGCCCGCCATATCCGCGCCCGCTATCCAAAGTCCGGCACGCTTCAGTTCCTCGATAGCCGCGCCTATATTCACCACCCGCGCAATCTTCATATGCTCGGTAGCTCCGGCGCTCGCCTTAACCGCCGCCGCAGTAACCGAGGCGCTCCGGCGCTTGCCGATAATCACCCCGTGCGCGCCCGAGCATTCCGCGCTCCGGATTATCGAGCCTAAGTTGTGCGGATCCTCGATTCCGTCCAGCACGATTACAAAGGGCGGTTCATTTCGCTCCTTTGCGGTAAGCAAAATGTCGCTGACCTCGCAGTATTCCACTCCCGCGGCATAGGCAATTATCCCCTGATGGTTGGCCGGCTTGCCGCCGTGTCCGAAAGGAAGGCTGACCTCGTCGAGCTTTTTTCTGTCCACCTCGCGGATAACCACCTTCTTGTCCTTGGCAAGCCCGATTATCTCGCGGAGCGAGCCGTCCGGCTCTTTGGACGCCATTATAAAGTTTATGCTTCTGTCGCCGCGCAAAGCTTCGCGAACGGCATTTCTCCCGATTATCAAAAAGGGCTGTTCGTCGGGATTCAAAACCGGAGCTTGCTCCGTTTCAACCGCCTTATAGGGCTTCTTTCCGCCCTTTTTATAGTTCTCTTTTTCGTGACGGGCTTTGCCGCCCTCGTTCTCGCGGTAGGACTTGCCGTCCCCACCTCGCTTTGAATAGGAGCGCTCGTTTCCGTTGCGCACGCGGTTTTCGCCGTTCAAATATGGTCTTCTTTGATTATTCATGTTTTTCCTCGATTCCAAGTGCATATTTCATCAAGACGTTCAACCTCTCATCCTCGCCCGAAAGGTAAAGGTAGCCGAGCAGGGCTTCAAACCCCGTGGCTATCCGATAATCCGAGACGGAGGCGTTTTTCGGCACCGTTCCGCTATGGGAATTGCGCCCGCGCTTGAATGCCGACAATTCAGCTTCGCTCAAAATCGGTTCCACGCGAAAGAATGCCTCGGCCTGTCCCTTTGCGCAAACCAGCGCCGAAGCGTGGACGTGCAGGGAATGCACCGGACAGTCCTTGGTTTCCACAAGGTAGGTTCGCGCATAGAGATCATAAACCGTGTCTCCGATATAGGCGAGCGAAAGCGCCGGAAGCTGGGACGGATCCGATGGTCGTTCGATATTCAGCGCGGAGAGTATTGTGCCTTGGATGCTCATATATCCCTACTATATACTCAAATTTCACCATAAGCAAGCAATTTTTACTTCCGTTTGATTTATTACCCGCACAAGCTGTATTTTTTCACACAAGGCGTTGATTATTTCGGTTTTTTAGTATATAATGGACTAAAGAAGGAGGTTGCCATGGCTGTTGACAGACGGGTTAAGTATACTAAAACGGTTTTGAAAAACGCTCTTTTGGAGCTGATGCAAACCTATCCGATCGACAAGATCACGGTCACAGCGCTGTGTGAGAAAGCGGACGTCAACCGCGGAACCTTTTATGCCCACTATAAGGACGCCTATGATCTTCTTCAGCAAATCGAAAGCGAGCTTATCGACGAGGTTATCGAATCCATCCCTCCGACTTTAAAAATTGAAGAGCTATCTCAGATGCTGGAGCTTATCTTTACAACGATAAAACGGAACGGCTCCCTCTGCCGCGTCCTGTTTGCCGAACATAACGACAAACGGTTCTTAAAACAGATATTGGAAGCCGTCCGGCCAAACGCATTTTTACAGTGGCGAAAGCTCAACCCTTCCGCGCCCGAGGAACAACTCGACCTGCTCTATACCTTCTTTTCAAACGGAGCTATCGCCATCATCTCCAACTGGGTACAGCAGGATATGGAGTGGGATGCGGCTTCCCTTGCCCGCTTTATCGAGCAGGTCAGCCTGCACGGGCTTGATGCGGTTCGCCGCTGAGCAATTCTTCTCAATATATCCGCATCGGCACGATAAGATAGTAATAGGACTCGCCGCGAACCGGTCTTATAACGCAGGGTGAAATACTGCTGTTAAACTCGAAATAAACGGTTTCGTCCGGAATACATTTTAAGATATTCAGGCAGAACTTAGGATTGAACGCAATCTTGATGTCCTCGCCAATTAGCTTAACCTCGATCTCGTCGTTGATACTGCCGATAAAGCTTTCAGCGGTGATGGTAAGCTTGTCGCCCTCAAAGCTCATCAAAATGTTGTTATTGCCCTCTTTGGCTACCAGCTGGGCGCGCTCGATGCTGTTTATCAGCTCCTCCCGGTTGATGGAAACCTTCGTCTTGCTCTCCTTGGGAAGAAGCCGCTTATAGTCTATATAATTCCCGTCCAGCAAGCGGGCAACGAGGGCGGTATGCCCCAGATCAAGCCTTATATGGGTTTTGGATAGCAGAAGATTAACGTCATCCTGCGTCTCATCCATCATCCTGCCCAGCTCATTAACCGTCTTTCCCGGAATGATGGTGCTTTTTTGGGGCAACTCCTCGTTTACTTCGATATGCTTCAGCGCCAGCTGATAGCTGTCGGTTGCCACCATGGTTATTCTGTTCCCGTCAAACTCCGTAAAAGCGCCGGTGAGCATGGGCTTGCTGTCGTCGGTCGCTATGGCAAAGGAGGTTTGGTTTATCATGTTTTTAAAGTCGAGCCTGTCCATCTTAACGCTGATATGATCGCCCGAAAAGCTCATGATTGGAAACTCGTCAAACTCGATGCATTGGAGCTGATTTCTCGTCCTCCCGCCGGAAATAACGAGAACCGTAGATTGCATATTCAATTCAAGGATGCTGTCAGGCATCTTTCTTATTAGCTCGGAAAAGAGCTTGCCCGGAACGACACAGCTTCCCTCCTCCTCCACCGTTGCGGGAATAAAGCATTCCTTCTGCATCATCAGATCGGAGCAAAGCAGTCTTACGCCCTCCCTTTCTGCGACGACATAGATTCCCTCCAAAGCGGGCAGGGTCGTGCGCAGCGGCAGAGCTTTTATCACCGAAAGTACGGCTGAAATCAGTTCGTTGCAGTCCACATAAAAACGCATTTTCTTATTTCCTTTCCTTGCTCCGGTTTTCCACCTTCTTGGATTGCCGAAGATAGTTTATATTATTATTAAAGAGTAGTAGCAGTAGTAGTATCCGGATTTTGGTGGAAAAGTCCCGCTATCCCAATAAACAGTCGGTTTAAGCTCCTTTTAAACCTGTGTTTTTATGGTGGACAAGACTTTAATTTATCCGTCTTCTCCGTCTTATACCCAAAGACTACAAGCTGTCCACTTTACACATCCACATTTTGTGGATAAAATTTCCTTCCAAAAAGCTATACGGAGGTCAGCCTCGAAGTTAGATCCTCTATCGAAGCGGCAAAGGCAGGATCGGTTTGCATCTTTTCGATAATCCTCGTGCAAGCCGACATCGCCGTCGTGTGGTCGCCGCGCTTAAACAAAGCGGCGATGCGCTTATAGGGCAGGCTCAAAACCGTGTGGCAGAGATACATTGCAACCTGTCGCGGAATAACCACCTCCTTATCGCGACGCTGGGACATGAGGCTTTCGAGTGAAACGGAATAGAAAGCGGAAACGGTTTCCTTGATGAGATCGGGGGTAATCTCCGCCTTCTTCACCTCGGGCAACAGCTCCTTTAAGGCTTCTGCGGCAAGCGCAAGGTCGATATTCCTATTCTGCAGCTTGCCGTATGCCAAAACCCGGGTGAGACTGCCCTCGAGCTGACGGATATTGCTCTGCACATGCTCGGCAATGAAGCTTATAACGTCCTCTCCGATATAGATATGCTCCAGCATAACGCGGTTTCTTAGAATGGCGATACGCGTTTCGAGGTCAGGCTCCTGAATATCGACTATCAAGCCCCATTCAAAGCGGGAGCGAAGTCGCTCCTCAAGCGAGGGAATCTCCTTTGGCGGCCGGTCGGAGCTGAAAACAATCTGCTTTCCGTTGTTATGGAGGGTATTGAAGGTGTGAAAAAGCTCCTCCTGCATCGAGGGCTTGTTCGCGATAAATTGAATATCGTCGATCATTAGCACGTCAACGTTGCGGTAGCGTTGCCTAAACTCCATGTTCCTCTTTACCCGAAGCGCCTCGATAAGCTCGTTGGTGAAATCCTCGGAGGTTACGTAAAGGATGCGCGCCTTTGGATTTTTTTCGCGAACGGCATGGCCGATGGCGTGCATAAGATGGGTTTTTCCCAGCCCAACGCCGCCGTAAATAAACAGCGGATTATAGGTAGCCGCGGGATTTTTGGCAACTGCCATCGCCGCCGCATATGCAAACTCGTTGGATTTTCCAACGACGAAGGTATCGAAGGTGAATTTGGGATTCAGGATGTTGTCGTCGTTTTGCGCCTTGGGCTCCTCGCGCAAAAACTCGCCGCGCTGGGACGGAAGAACTATCATAACGTCGATTATCTTGGAATCGACGCGCTTGACCGCCTTTATCAGATAATCGAAATAGTATTCAACAAGCGTAGCTCTCACGGTTTCATCGGGAGCCTGCATGACTAAAACGCCGTTTTGAATGCAGAGCGGCGTCAGGCTCTCAATCCAGCGTTGAAAGCTCATAGCCGTAATCTGCGGCCGGATTGATTCCCTTGCCGTATGCCAAAGAGAGGTAAGCTGTTCCATATTTCACCCAACCAAAAGTCGATAAATTTACAAATACATAATACCAGAAAAGTGAACGAAATGAAAGAACTTTTTTGGACACTTGAAACTAACCGTAAAATGCAGTAAAATGATACGCATGGAAAGAGGCTTTCGCCCAATTTTAAATACCGATCGAATCGGAAGCAGTGTAGAAATTCTGCTTCCCGGCTTTCCCTATCGCAATAAGGTCGTAAAGGAGCCCTGTTCCATTCATTATCTGGAGTATGGCGAGGGCGAGCCCCTGCTGTTGGTGCATTCGATTGGCCAGTCCATCTATACCTGGAGAAACCTGATGCCCTTGCTTGCCGGGCGGTACCGGGTTATAGCTTTCGATCTCTGCGGCTTCGGCTTTTCGGGCCGTCCCGACAGCATGAACTATTCGATGGACGAGGTTGCGGACGCTATCCTTTGGTTTATGGACGCAATCCAACTTCAAAGAACGCATCTGCTCGGCTTTTCGTTCGGCGCGGTATATGCGCTGGAGGCGGCGGTAAAGGCTCCAGAACGGTTTGCAAAGAAGATTGCGCTTCAGCCGGGCGGGGTGACGAAGCAGATGCCTAAGAAGGTCAGGCGGATGCAAAAGTCCGTTTTCGGCGCGCTGGTTCGGGAGAGCTACGGCAAGAAGCACGTTCAAAATCTGCTTCGGAGCTGTTTTTACGACGCCACCGCGATCAACCGGGATATAGTCGGCCAGTATTATGAGACTATGGACGATTTTGCGTCGCGGCAGGCGATAATGTATTCGCTTCGCAACTTCGATCTTGACGAAAGCCTGAAAAGGGCGGCGGCCATTGCAGACGAGGTGCTGGTGCTTTGGGCGGCGGAGGACAGGTTGCAACCCCCCGAAAACATGAATCTTTGGAAGAAGAGCCTGAGAAAGGGAGTTTATCATACGATTCGCAACGCGGGTCATCTGATGCACGAGGAGAAGGCCGAACAGCTTGCGGACATAGTGGACAGATATATTCAGTTTCAGGGTGAAAACGTATGATAGAGAGTTTCTCGCTCAACGATACGGTCATGATGAAAAAGCCGCACGCCTGCGGAACGAACGAGTGGCGGATTGTTCGCGTCGGCGCGGACGTTAAAATTAAGTGCCTGCATTGCGGCAGGCTGGTAATGCTGGACAGGCAGGATTTCGTGCGCGCCGCAAAAAAGATAATCAGCCCTGCAAAGGATGGAATATGAATGGATAAGGATATAACCGGAGTTTTTTCCAAGAGCGAGCTAAGAGCGATGCAAAAGTTTTGCAACAAAAGAAACGAGAAGGTTGTCGGAGGCCAGCTCTGGCGCGTGATAGATTTTACCCTCTATCTCCTTGCCGTCATCGTTTTTGCGCTCGCCATCCGCTCCGTGGTGGTCGAGCCGGTTCGCGTGAAGGGCTCGTCCATGCTCGATACCCTGCATGAGGGCGACTATATGGTGGTCGAAAAGCTGTCCTATGCTTTTTCAAGTCCGAAGCGCGGGGATATCCTCATCATTTGGTATCCGAATAACGATGAATACACCTGCGTTAAGCGCGTTATCGGGGTTTCGGGCGATCATGTGGTCATGGAACCGGGGCGGGACGGTTATGTCAGCGTAAACGGGGAGATCCTCTCCGAGCCCTATGTTTCCTCGCTAAATACGCACAGGTGCGACGAAATAGTTCCCGAGGGTTGCGTTTTCGTGCTTGGGGACAACCGGGCGGTAAGCAAGGACAGCTCCAGCTCGGTGGTGGGCAGCATTCCCGTTGCGAATATAGTCGGCAGGGTTCGCTGTGTGGTCTGGCCCTCCGAAAGCGCTCAAATTTTTGACTGATGGAACAGGCTTCGCGACTTGAGAATATGAGAAAGCGGCACAGGAAGACCGCGCTGGTGCAATGGCTTTTTTGCATCCTGCTGGTTCTGCTTGCGATAGGTTTTACGCTCTTTGTTTGGTTCACGCCGATAAAAATTGAGACGGACGCCATGACGCCCACCTTTTCAAGCGGGGAGATAGTTTTTTACAACCGGTTTTATAAGCACGTCAAGAGCGTGGAGCGAAGCGATGTTATCGTCTATTACGATGCAAACGGGGCGGTTCGGATCGGGCGCGTTGTCGCGCTTGCCGGCGAGCGCGTTGAAATCCGCGAGGGCACGGTATACATCAACAACCGCTACCGCGTGGACGAGAGCGCCTATGCCGACGCGGCGGTTTTCTATATGCAGGAAACGGTTATACCCCAAAACTCGCTCTTTATTCTCAGCGACAACCGCCTGATGCATCAAAGCAACGGGACGGACGGTGCGGTGGTCGGCTTAAACGAGGTTATGGGCGTGGTGCAGTTCAATCTGACGGATTTTACCTTTTACGGCTGACGCATATAAACGGCGGAACTTTTAGCCGCCGGCGCTAAGATTGGGTTCAAGCAATAAAAAAACCGGAGAGCGAGCCCTCCGATTCCGATTCTAAGCCTGCCCTGCGCTATTTTTCCAGCCGGGCGTTGAGCGCGTCGACTAAAGCGTCCGCGTCGATTCCGTGAACCATGCAGGCCTGCTCAAGATTTTCACTATGCGCCATCGCACAGCCGAGGCAATGCATGCCCGAAGCCATAAGGACGTTAGCGAGTTTCTCGTCAATCTCCAGAATGCTCTGGATGGTCATATCCTTGGTAATCATTTTTTCGTCTCCTTTGTTGCTTTTTATTTAGTATAGCCTCTTTTTCAGCTTTTTGCAATAAATTGATTCCGGCAAATCGTGCAGGTAACCTTTATCTTGCCCTTGCCGCGGGGAACGCGCAGTTTCTGGCGGCATTGAGGGCAAATCAGATAGCGGTAGTTTTTGCGCGAGTTGACCCATTCGGAAAAGCTTTTCTTACTCCTGCCTGAGCCCTGACGAACCACCCTTGCCCTTCGTGTGCCGCCGTTTTTGGAAAACGGGGCTTTCAGCGAGGCGAAGAAGTTTAAAAAGGCCTGATTCTCTCGCGCGCGCTTTTCATAGTTGTTTCCGTTCATCAGCCGGAAGATGAAATACAGCATCGCCAAAACCGCAATCGCTGTAAAAAGATAGTAAACCCAGCCGACCTCCTTGATAAACATTCTTGCGAGAAAAGCAAGTATTCCCGTAAACAGCAGGGTCTTGTTAAGCTGGTCAAAGGCAAACATCCTGTTCATGCCCTGTCTTCCTTTCTCCATACTGCAAAGCCGTTGGGTTCAAGCTCGGCGCACAGCACCTCCAAAACCTCGGCACAGTTTCCGTTTAAGTCCCGATAGCTCCCCTTAAAGGGGATGGGCAGTTCGGCGTCCGCGCCCTCAAACAACAGCGCGGGATAGAGGATTACGCTCCGCCGCTCCACGGAGTTGTTGATAAGCGTGATAACGACCTCGTCCTTTGTATAGCGGACAAGGGCGAAGGCGCTACCGTTTAAAACGCCCATGCGGCAACTGCCCTCCTTTAGGGCGGCGCTGTCCTTTCTGAGCGCGGCAAGCTGTTTGGTCAGCGACAATATCTGCTTATCCTCCGCGCCCCAGGGATAGGTTCGGCGGTTGAACGGGTCGCACATACCTGACAGCCCAGCCTCGTCGCCATAGTAGATGCAGGGAACTCCAACCATCGTGAACTGCAACGCCATAGCCTGACAAAGCCGCTTTCTGCCCAATTCAATGCTCTCCGCCGACGGAACATAAGCCGCCTGCTCCTCGCGGGTTAAGTCTCGCGGATCCGTTTCACAGCTCAGCGCGGACAGCGCGCGCGGCTCATCGTGCGAGGAGATGAGGTTCAAACACGCCCGCAAAAAAGGCGGGGGATAGCTTTCAACGAGCCGCTGAATGCGCTCATTATAAGAATATGCGTCGATTCTTCCGTTCAGAAACGAAAGCGTCGCCTTTAAAAAGGGGTAGTTCATCGCCCCGTCCAAAAGATCGCCGTCAACATAGGCTCTGCGCCCGCTTTCGCCGCTCTTATTGGAGCAGTTTTCCCAAACCTCGCCGATAAGCACGGCGTTGGGATCCTCCTCCTTGCATCTTTTGCGGAGCATTCGGATAAAATCGTCGGGAAGCTCGTCCGCCACATCGAGCCGCCAGCCGCGCGCGCCCTTCCTCTGCCAGTTGGCAAGCACCCCGCCCTCGCCGTGGATAAACTCGCCATAGGAGGGCTCAAGTTCGTTGACGTTCGGAAGCGTCGGGAAATCCCACCAGCATTCGTAGGCTTCGGGATAGTCATAAAAGCGGTACCACGGATAATAGGGCGAGCTTTGACTCTGATACGCTCCCGTCGACGGATACCGTCCGAAGCGGTTGAAATAGCGGGAATCCGCTCCGGTATGGGAAAAGACGCCGTCCAAAATCACGGAGATTCCGCGCGCGTTCGCCTCGGAAACGAGCCTGTCGAAATCCTCGTTCGAGCCCAAAATGCCGTCGATCTTCATATAATCGCCGGTATTATAGCGGTGATTGCTGTCCGCCTCAAATATCGGGTTGAGGTAGATACAGTTTACAGAAAGCGACTTGAGATAGTCGAGCTTCTCCGTTATGCCCTCAAGATCGCCGCCGTGATAGTCGTCCGGAGCGTAGACATCGCTTCCGCCGTGCGGCAGATAGAGCGGCTCCGAGGAAAAGCTTTCGTGCGCAAAGGCCGTCCGCCCCTCCGCCCTCCGGCGCTCTATCCGCGTTCTAAAGGCGGCGTCATCGGAGCGGAAGAAGCGGTCGGGAAAGATTTGGTAGGCGATTCCCGTTGTGAACCACGCGGGCGTTTCAAAGCCCTTGGAATACACCGTTATCTGATACCGGACGCCCTCCTGTTGCAAAAGCTCCCCGCTCCCGCTTTCCCCGGAATAAAAGAGCTTTGAATCGCCGCTACGGATTTCAAAGTCGTAGAAGCAGAGACAGGGGAACGATGGACTGGTAAAGCCGCATCGAAACTCATCGCCGGCGCGCTCCATGGAAATTATGCGAACGTTCCCCGGCTCGAACAGCCGCAGAGCCACGGAAACCTCCGCCCCGCAATCCCACGCGGAGATGGCGACGCTCATTTCGGTATCGGTCGTTACCGCGCCCTGGGGACGGCGGAAACGAAGATCTCTTGAATGATGGAAAAATCTCATAAAGAATATTATACCGCGTTTTTTTAAAGAAGCAACGAGCTGAAAAAGAATGTTTCCGCTTTTTCACAATCTTGACCGCCCTATCTAAAGTGGCGCGCCCGGTTAAGCCGTGGGCAGGAAAGCGCCATCAAAACTTAAAAATTTTTTCAAGCTATTTTCACCCAGTATGTTATAATAGAGGGCATGGAAGAGGAAATCATTTTATTTGAGGAACAAAAGCCTGCCAGCAATCCGCTGGACAAATATCGCAATGTGATCTTTTTGTCGGTCGTCATCCTGCTGCTCGGCGTTTCGCTTGCGCTGGTGCTGTCGCTGACCCCGCCCGAAACGGGGCTGATTATCAACGAGGTGGTGCTGTCCAACAGCGGCTGTCTCGAAGAAGCCTCGCTTGGCACTCCCGACTGGCTGGAGCTTTACAACAGCTCGGATCACGCAATCTCCCTGTCGGGCTATGGGCTATCGACGCATTCGAGTACGCCCTATCTGTTCACCTTTCCTGAGGTGACGATAGAGGCGGGCGAATATCTCATCATCTACTTTGCCGGAGATACGGATCTCGGCTCCTCCGAGCTAATCTGCACGGGCTATACGCTGAGCCGGAGCGGAGAAACCGTTTACCTTTCGAGCAACGTTCAGGAACTGCTGGAGATAATCGAGGTTCCCGCGCTGGAATCGGATATGTCCTATGCCCGCCGCGACGACGGAAGCTACGGCTACTGCCTGAGCCCAACTCCGGGCCGGGCCAACACGACCGAAATAGTTGACGATCTCGCCTGATGTAAAGCAAACGGACGTGAGCTTGGACAAACGTCCTAAAAAAGTTACAAAGCGGGCGTTTATCCCGTTTAAATAGAGCGAGCCGCCACAGGCGTTGCGCCCCGGCGGCTCATTCTAAATCCAATTGCCCGCAGTTACTCCGCCTTAGGCGCGCCAACGGGACATACGTTCTCACAATTACCGCAGTCGATGCAGGTATCGGGATCAATCACATAGATGCTTTCGCCCTCTTTAATCGCCTCGACCGGACATTCCGCCGCGCAAGCGCCACAGCTGATGCAGTCCTCACCGATTTTGTATGCCATATCAAAATCCTCCTCATAGATTTGTTACAATTATAACAGCTCCTCCGGAAAAATCAAGCCCTCGCGCATAATAATTCACAAAAATGAGCGGGGTTTCCCCAATTATTGCAGGGCGTGCTTAATTGTTCTTTTTTTGCCGCATTTGCTCCTCCTTTGTCAAAGCTATGGCTTTTGCTGTCCTTTCATGCTAAGGTTTTGACAGGAGGTGACGATATGCCCGTATATTCGTTCCAACAGGGCCTTTTGAGCGGGCCGGTCAAGCGCGAGCTGAACCGGAGTCTCGTGCGCATACCTATCGACGAGATCTTGCCGAATCCCAACCAGCCCCGCCGCGACTTCGACAAGGAGTCCTTAAACGAGCTGATGGTTTCGATCGCGCAGGTGGGGTTGATTCAGCCCCTGACGGTGCGCGAATGCGGAGACCGCTTTGAGCTTATCTCGGGCGAGCGGCGGCTCAGAGCCTGCAAACTGCTCGGCATGAGCGAGGTTCCCTGCGTTATTCTCTGCGCCGACGAGCAAAAGAGCGCGATGATGGCAATAATCGAGAACGTACAGCGCCGTGACCTTCACTATCTGGAGGAGGCGATAAGCTTTCAATCGCTCTTAACTCAGTTTGGGCTGACCCAGGAGGAGCTTGCCACGCGGCTCGGCAAGAGCCAGTCCTTTTTGTCGAACCGGTTGCGCCTGCTAAAGCTTCCGCTGTCCGTGCGCAACCGGCTTCGCGGAGCGGAACTTTCGGAACGCCACGCCCGCGCCCTGCTAAACCTTTCTTCGGAGCAGGAACAGTTGCGTATGCTGACGTTGATTTCGGAACGCAAGCTCACCGTTGCGCAGACGGAACGGCTTATCGAGGGGGAGCTTTTGCCAAAAACCAAGAAGCCGCTTAGGGTATTGCGCCTGTCCAAGGACTACCGCTTGTTTATCAACAGCGTTCGGGTGAGCGTGGAACAGCTGAAAAAATCGGGGGCTCAGCCCGTCTACCGCGAACAGCAAACCGAGGAGGGAACGGTTATCACGATTCTTCTTCCCTGAGCCGGGCGCGATAGTGCATGAGCGCTTCCGCAACCCCGCCCAGCGAATGCTCCAGACAGACCCTGTCCATTCCGTCGAGGTGATGCGAGATGCTGAGCAGTTCCAAATCGCTCAAGCGGCCGAGCGCACCCTTTATCAGCAGAAGGCGAACCTTCGCGTCCCGTGGGCAGGGCAGGCGGCCGTGCCGCATCAAAAGCTCCAGCCTTTTTTCCGCATAGTCCCCGCGTGGGGAATAGGGAAGCCGCCGCCCCTCCTCAATCAGCATCTCAAAAAAACAGTCGCTCATATGGAGCAACAGCCAGCCGCCCTTTTCGCCTGCCCTTTCAATAAAGCGGTGCGGCTTTTTATTTATCCTGTCCGCCATACTTTCCGCCGTGCCGGAATACAAAAAGGAGGACGAGGAAAGCGCGCCCTCGTTTGAAAGCGTGAGCTTCACCTCCGTACCGGTTATTTCTTTTAGGTAACGCAACAGCTCGTCCATATTTTAAGACTAACAAATTTTATTGAAATGTCAAGCGTGTTTAGCTCTAAAAAAATCGGGGCATACTCTTATCGAGGTGAACACAGATGCAACAAAACTCGAACAAAGCTAAACTATTACTGCTCTTTGCGCTGTTACTAAGTCTTTTGATGGCGCAGACTATCTATTCCGCACAGGCGGCAAACACCATGACGAGCATCGGGAGCGAAAGCGGAATCCTCCGCCTGCACATCCGCGCCAACAGCGACAGCGAGCGCGACCAGGCGGTAAAGATGCAGGTCAAGGAAGCTCTGCTTCCCTACTTTGAAGCCGCCGAAAGCTTAGAGGATGCCAAAACCTTTCTTTTGAACAACGGCGATGCGATTCAGCAAATTTGCGAGCGGACGCTTTTGGACTCTGGGGTGGATTACGGGGTCTATTTACAGCTCGGAACCGAGAGCTTCCCCGACCGGGTTTATCAAGACCGCCTGTTTCCCGCCGGCGAATATGACGCGCTCGTGGTGGTGCTTGGGGAAGGCGGCGGCCAAAACTGGTGGTGCGTGCTGTTTCCGCCGCTCTGCATAGTAACGCCGGACGGTGAAACGGCGGATATCGAGGAGCTGGAGTTTGAGAGCGATATCGCCGCCTGGTTCAAGGAGCTGATAGCGAGGTGGTTTAAATGAACGGAGCGAGACGACTGCGTTGCCTGCTCTTTGCGCTCTGCCTGATATTGACCGCAATCCTGCCCTCGGTTTCGGAGGGTGTTTTAAAGCGCGGCTCGACCGGCGACGAGGTTAAAACCCTGCAACGCAAGCTCAAGCAATGGGGCTATTATACCGGCGTAGTCGACGGCATCTTCGGCTCGGGAACGGAAAACGCGGTTAAGTATTTTCAGCGGACGAACGGGCTTGCGGTCGACGGCATCGTTGGAACGCAAACCGCGAAGGCGCTCGGCATGACGCTTTCAAGCTCCCAGACCACCGCCTCGTCCAACTCGTCCGACGTATATCTGCTTGCGCAATGCGTTTACGGCGAAGCGCGGGGCGAGCCCTATAAGGGGCAGGTCGCCGTAGCCTCCGTCGTGCTGAACCGCGTGAAAAGCTCCAAGTTCCCCAATTCCATTGCCGGAGTTATCTACCAAAGCGGAGCCTTCGACGCGGTTTCCGACGGGCAAATCTACCTTACCCCGAACGAGACCGCAATCAAGGCCGCCAAGGATGCGATGAACGGCTGGGATCCGACGGGCGGATGTATCTACTATTATAACCCGGCGACCGCGACCTCCAAATGGATGCTTTCGCGGCCGGTATCCCTCACGATAGGCAGACACGCTTTCTGCCATTAAGGAGCGAAGATGAGCAATAAAAAATCCCTCTGTATTTTTATCGCGCTGTTGCTTGTTTGCGCTTTCGCCGCCGCGCTGACCTATGCGATCATGTATTCCGAGCGGATGCAAAGCGCGGAGCGCAGGCTCAACAACAACTTAAAGAGCGTTTATATGCAGATTCACAACGATCTTAACGATATAGATACTTGCCTGCAAAAGGTTTCGGTTTCGGAGGACGATTCGCGCAAGATATTGATCTTTGCCGACGTGTGGCGGCTCGCCAACTCCGCAACCACCGCGCTGTCGCAGATCTCCGCCTCCCATGCGGACGATTACGGTCTGATTCAGTTCATCGTACGGGTGGGCGACTACTGCCATACGCTGATGCAGGGGTTATTAAACGAGCAGGAGTTGACGCGGGACGACTACTCCCAGCTGGAGACGCTCCAGCAGACCTGCCGGAATTTGAGCCTGGAGATTCGGACGAACATCGAAAACGGAGAATATCCGCAGTACAGTACGACCAGCGCCTTCTATGAGAGCGAAAAGGACGAAAGCGACATTGCGGACTATCCCCACCTGATCTACGACGGGCCTTTTTCGGAGTCCAACGAGGAGCAGACGATATATTTGGAGGGCGAAGAAATTGACGAGAGCGCGGCAAGGGCGGTCGTTGCCGAATGGTTTTCGGACGTGGAGGTGCAGTATGACGGGCTTTGCGAGGGCGTGGCGCTGAACAGCCATGATTTTTCGGGCGACAACCTCGAGATTTCGATAACCCAAAAGGGCGGCGAGCTTTTGTACTTCATGCGCCAGCCCGAGAGCGACCTGGCGGGCAGGCCCACCGACGAGGAGACGGAACGGTTGCACGCTTCGGCGGAGAGCTTTTTGCGCGGGCATGGCTATGAGGACATGGAGCCCTCCTATGCTCAATATTACAACGGCGTTGTGGTAATCAACTATGCCGCGTCCCAGGACGGAGTTATCCTGTACAGCGATCTTATCAAGGTCTATGTTGACCGCCAGTCCGAGCAGGTTATCGGCATGGATGCGAAAAACTATGTGATAAATCACCGCGAGCGCGAACTGCAAGCGCCGGATCTGACCGAAGACGAGGCGCGGGCAAAGGTTTCCGTCTCCCTGAAGATAGAGAGCGTGCGGCTCGCCCTGATTCCAAAGACGAACAGCACCGAGGTTTTGTGCTATGAGTGCAAAGGGGTTAAAAACGAAACCTTCTTCATCGTATACATCAACGCGGTCACCGGCCGCGAGGAGGATATATTTGAGGTGATAAACAGCGACGAGGGCGACCTTGTGGTATAGGGCAAAAAGCCCCTGTCAAATTTGGGAGGCTGTGCTAAAGGTGTGCGCACAGCCTCGATTTTTATATACGGTTTCGCCTCAGCCTGAGCCCGCCGGCAAAACCTCCGCAGAAGTCGCGCCCTGCCCTTAAAGCGGCTGTTGGAGCGGCTGAATAATCATTCGAGCCCAAAAAGGTGCATAATCGCATATCTATCCACACCGTCCACACACTTATCCACAGAATTTGTGTCCAAATTGTTGCGATTTCCAACTTGTCCACATTAACCCCAGGGTGAATATTCGCCATATTCCCGCTGAATACTCACTGAATATTACATATTGCCGCTTTGCGGCGGGACGCGATTTTACGAAAAAAGCTATCACTTCACCGCAACCCCGGTCTTTGGGAACGAGAGCGCGATTCCATTTTGATTGAGCGCCGCCTTCGTTGCGGACTGAAGCATAAAGTATGCGTCCCAATAGTCGGCGGTCTTGCACCAGCTTCTTTGCGAATAGATGGCGCAACCGGAGCGGATTTCGCTCAACGCCGAGAAGGGCGCGGGCTCCGATAACACGAGCGGGCAGGCCTTGGACGCTTCGCTGAGCACGCGCACGACCTCCTGCTGATCGGCAATCACGTCCACCTCAAAGACCAGGTCGATCCGGCGCAGATCATTGGCGGTTAAGTTGACGAGGGCGGAGTTGGATATGGCGGAGTTCGGAAAAACGACCTTGCGATTGTCAAAGGTGACGGCGGTGGTATAGAATACGCCGATTTCCTCGACCGTGCCCTCGTAGGTTCCGTTGCTTATATAGTCCCCGACATGGAACGGGTGAAAGAGCAGGATCATCAGCCCGCCCGCGAGATTGGACAGCGAGCCCTGCAACGCCAGCCCGATCGCCAGCCCACAGCTTCCCAAAACGGCGATTATCGAGGAGGTGGGCACGCCCCAGATCGTTATTACGATAATTATTACGAGGGCGTAGACCACGATCGTGAGCGCGCTCTTGAAGAAGGACTTTACGTCCGGATTCTTGTTTAGCGCCCGCACGCCGACCAGCTTTTTAACCACCCATTTGGAGAGCTTTAGGCCGACAAACAGCACAACGAGCCCTAACAGCAGTTTTCCTCCGGCGGTGAGTAGCCAAGTTCCCGCCGTCGTCCAGATATTGTTCCAAAAATCTTCCATAGAGTTCCTCCTGATTCAATTAAACGGGGCTACAAGGATATTCTCCCTGAGCATCGTGATATAGGCAAAGTAGCGCGGATGCTCGCGCCAGCCGTTGCGCGTACAGCTGGGCGAATCGAAGTCGAATACCGCGTTTGGAAAAGCGGCCGTCAGCCGCGCCCGGTTCTCGTCCGACACCTCGCATTGCGCCAGCCAGATGCGTTCGAGATTCTCACAGGAGATTATGGCGGACACATCGGTAAAGCGGTTGTAGCAGAGGTTCAAATCGAGCAGGGAGGTTTTGCCTGCCAGCGGGGACAGATCGCTTATGCGGTTTAAAAACATCTCCAGATACATCAGCTTGTCCAGCTTTGCAAGCACGCTGATATCCGTTATGTAGTTGTCGGACAGCAGAAGCACCTTCAGCTCCGTCAAGGGCTCCAAGAAGGACAGCTCGGTTATCGCGTTATGCCCCAAATCGAGGGCGACCAGCTCGGTGCAGTATCTAAGCGCGTCCACATCCCCGCTCGTGAGCGCATAAGCCGGAGGGTCGTCCTGAAAGGTGGAAAAAGCCACGGCGTCGGTGCGAAGCTCCCAGCGGCGGAACCGAATCGTCCACACCACCTTCGTATTGGTTACCTGCTCCCGTAGCGCGGCAAGCTCCTCGTTGGAGAGGTTGCAATGCGAAAGGTTCACGGTTTCGGCGTTTTCGAGCAGGCTCAGCGCGGCGATTAGCTCGTCCATATCCCCAACCTCGGAATAGGAGAGGTCTATCTCCCCCTCGTCCGTCGTGCAAAGAGTCCTGCCATACAGCTCGAAGCTCCAGAGTATCTTCAGCGCGGGCAGTTCCTGCTTGACCGCCGCAACCTCCGCTATCGTATAGGGCAGGGACTGCAAATCGAGGCTTTCCGCTCCGTAAGGAACGCTGATCTCCCCTATCAAAACGGGCGTGGGGTCGGGCGTGGCGGTAGGCTCGGGAGAGGGGGTTGCCGTGGGCGCGGAGGTGAAAGTGGGCGTAGAGGAAGGCGCGGCGGAGGGCGCGATGCTTTCTTCAACTGCGCCGTCCGGCGTTGCGCACGCCGTCAAAAGACAGCAAAGCATCAAAACGAAAAACAGACGTTTCATCTTCTCCTCCTCCAAACGATAATAAGGCCTGCAACCAAAGCCGCGACCGTCAATCCAACGAGCGCTAAAAGAAGTTCGCTCAAGCCTTCCCGCCCGTCCTCTAAAGCGTCCGGCTCGGCTGAGGGCGGGGGCGCGGTTTCCTGGCCGGGCAGGGGCGTATTCGCGGGCGTGGGCGCCTGTGTCGGAGCGTCCGTTGGGGCTTGCGTTGGGACTGTGGTGGGCTCCGCTGTGGGCGTAAAATAGGAGTTCAGCGTTTCGGGCAGGATTCCGCTCAGGATATCGTTCCCATCCGCGCCCAAAAGCTCGATGACGGCGTTCAACCGCAGAGTTCGCTCAGGGACGAAGCGGAACACCCTTTGCGAGTAATGGAGCAGGTAAGCGCTCCTTGCAAGCTCCAGCTCCGCATCCGTCGCCTCGAAAATGAGCCCGCCGTCAGCCGAGAGCGTATAGAGCTTCTCCGGCGCGTTCTCGTGGCTTAAAGCCGCCTCGATTACCAGCTCGCCCGTTAGCCGCCCGGCTCCGTTTTCGTTGTTCTCGGAGGGGTCGAGCGTTAAAACGAGGCGTGGCTGATAGATAGTCAGCAGGTCGCGCACAGCTCTTAGCGCCGCCGTTTTCCCCCAGCGTTGCACAACGTTATCATATTCCCCGCTGTCCCACTCGCTGAGCTGTAAAAAAACCGGACAGCGGCGCACGTTGAGCGCGCTTAGGGCAAAAAACGTTTCCTCGATGCGGTCGCGGTTGATCCCGCGCAGATAGCAAACCTGAACGTCCATCTGATATTGGGCGCAATATCGGGCGAGAACCGTGCCGAAAAGCAGGCTCTCGTCCCCTGCGTCGGAGAGAATCAACAGCATATCGCAGGGCTGGGAGCTGACCTCGAAGGGCAAACGCTCGTCCTCTTTTGCGGAACGAAGCTCCGAGACCGCCAGCCCCGCCCGGGACGTCAGCCGGATTCCCCGGCAACCCTCAAAGGAGAGCAGTTGCATATACTGCCCGTCGGAACGGGTTTCGCTGTGCAGAACCGCTCCAAAGCCGTCGAGATAATCGACCGTGAACGAGGCGGGAAGCTCGTACCATTGAACATATGCAGAATCGGTATCGGCGCTCCATGTCAGGATTAGCGGCTCGTTTCCTATCGAAGCATAGGTCTTAACGTTCCCGTCGGTGAGATATTCCGCCTTGTGTTCGCTCCCCTCGGGAAGCGTAAGCTCATCCCCCGCGTCCGCACCAAGCGCGGCGGCAGGAAGCAAAAGCAGAAGTATTAGGATGGAGCATAAAGTTCTTTTCATCATCGTTATCCGGCGTTTCTCAGGCGGTTGCCATCGTTTAAAATCGGCTCGTCCTCCGAGGGAACGAGAGAAGAATATCCCCACATCAGCGCATCGGGCCACGAACGCTGAAAGTCGGCGGCGCCCTCCCTCCCGTCGTGGGAGTTCAGATGCTCGCCCATGAAAACCATGCCCGTGGAACAGCCCCCGTCCAGATTATAGGCCTGAACGCAACCCTCCGCAACGAAGAGCTGTTGAAAGTCGTAGAGATTCAGCCCGTAGCTGTAACCGTTTTGCCGTCCGTCCACGACTATCGCAACGAAATGCCCCTGCTCTATCATGCCCAGGCCGCAACGGGGGTTGATTCGATTCAGGCGGTGGCGGGAGACGGCGTCGTTTTGCACTCCGTCCATGATGAGCCACGGCCCGAATGAGGCGGTATTGCGAACGCCCATCTCCAACAGCTCCGAGGCGCGTTTCTCGCCCCTAAGATAGATTTTCATGCGCATATCGTCGAAGAGCGCCATGACCTCCGCTCCGGTATGGTTGGAATACACGCGCCCGTTTCGGATCAGCGCGCCTTTCAACTCGGTTTCGCTGTGTATGAGGTTGTCGCCGGTGATGGCTAAAACGGCTTTTTCGCGCCGCGCCAGCCGCCATGGGTTAGCCGATATAGTCCCGCTCTGCCCCGCCTCAGGAAAGCCGGCGCGAAAGCTGTCATAGTTGCGCATATATATGTGCGCCACAAAATAGACGAGGGGCTCTTCGCCCGTTTCGGTTTCGACCGTGGAGTTTCGCCGCTCGATGAATATGCCCAGGGAGTCGTTTCGATACTCCCAATAGCCGTTCTCAACGTCGGCGATTACTATCTCCCCGTCGGCGGAATAGAAGCTGTCGTCATCGGGCGGTAAGGCTTTCTCCTCAGCCCGGCTCGCCGGGGAAAGAAACATGGCGAGGACTAAAATCAGGGCGAGCAACAGCGGGGCAAGGCAAATCAGAAGCGCCCTCTCCCCCCTCATCCGCCGTTTCAGCGCCGGATAAAGAAACAGCATCAGTCCGATTGCGATTAAAAAGAGCGCGGCGGCAGGATAGAGAAAGGCGGCTCTTACCGAAGCGGACGCATCCATAGATGGGGGTTCATCCGGCGAAGCGGACTCGTTTGCAGATACGGAAACCGTTTCAACGGGAGCGGTGAAGCTTCCGGTTGTCGTTGCCGGCTCAATCGTGGGTTCGATAAGCGGAGTTATTGTAGGTTCCGGCGTGGGCGAAATCGTAGGTTCGGGGGTAAAGGCGTCTTCAAAAACCTCGACCGACGCATTCTCTTGATATGAGTAAGCCAGCCCAAATTCCGCAAGGCTGTATTCGCCGGTATCGGACACCGAGAACCACAAGCCCTGCTGGGATTCGTGTTCCCTATATGCCAGTTTGGCAACTTCCAGCGCGGTCAGCCCGTCGAAGGCGGCGAGCGGAACCCGCGTCTCCAGGGTTATTTGACGGTCGGGATAGAGGTGCAGATAGCATTTTTGAACCTGAAACACGCCGTACTGCTCGACGGATTCGGGGTCGTAAGCGGGGTCGGCGGCGCTTTCTATGGCGGCAAGCACGGCTTCAGCGACGAGACTGTGTTGCCAATGCCCGTATTCGCCCTCCAAATCGTGCGAAAATACCACCTCCGGCTTCGTTTGCCGGTACAGCCGCGCAAGGTAAAGCGTGAGCTTTTCCAAGGCGAACTCCAAATAAAGCTCCTCCTCGGAAGTCTGGTAAACATCGGGGAAGCCCGCGAATATCGGATAGGTTCGCAAGCCCATCGTCCAAGCTCCGTTATGGGCTTCGACCATGCGAACAGCGTTGCGGCAGGTTATATAAGCGATGCTCCCGTCATAGCCCTGTTCAGCGCCGAAGATGGGCATAATCGCGCCCATAAAGAGGGCGTCGTCATCGGGATGGGTGGAAACGATTAAAAAGTCGAGATCGCAAGGGGTCTCGGCAAAGCTGTAAAACGGGGCGGATAGCTCCCCCTGCCCGTGTATGGTTAACTGCCCCACGCGCACGCCCAAATCACAGGTGAGTTCGAGCGTCCGCGCCTCGGCGGGAAGCTCTATAACCATGACGCGCTGGCCTTCGAAGCGCGTTGAAACTTGAAGCTGAGCGCCTTCGGAGTCGTAGAGCGCGATGCTGACTGAGCCGGAGTTTTCAAAAAAGAGCAGGCAGGCCGAGCGCGCCGCGACCTTATCGTCCCAGCTGACGCGGATATAGCCGCCCTCGTCGAGCGAATAGGCGGTGTCGGCGGCTCTGTCCCAAAGCCGGATAAGGGCGGAAGAGCCGTTGGAACCCTCGTAAACGCAAGCGCCGGAAAGATATTCCGCCGCTGATTCCCCGCCAACGACTGCGGCGGGCAAGATGAGCGTCAGGATTGCGGCAATAAGGATGATAGTCCGCTTCATCCCCCACCTCCTCAAAGTTTGTTTCAGTATAGCATTTGCGCTAAGCTATTGTCAAACCTGACAGGAGGGTTAGAAGACGGAGCTAAAAGGGGCTTTTTTCCGGCGGCTTATCCTTTCCCTCATTCGTCCTTTATATAGACTATGTCGCTGCAACTTCTGCCGCCGTTATAGGGGACGTTGACTATCTCACCCTGAAACACCATCTCGGAGCTTTGGCCGCCGTCCAAGTTGTATGCCACCTTGCAACCGAGACTGCTCATAAACTCGGAGCATTCCAAGAAGGTCATGCCGTCCGATTCGTCCGTCCTTCCGTCCACCACTACAAATACATAGTGTCCCGGCTCGATATAGCCGATTATGGTGCGCGGGTTTGCCGGACGCAAGAGCGGAGGCGAAAAAGCGTCGTTGTCCGTGATGGCGCTTCCGTCGCTGTTTAAAAGCCGCGGGCCGAAGCTCCAGGCGTGAACAGCCCCGTTTTGCAAAAGCTCCTCAGCGTCGGTCTCGGCGGCGCTCAAAACTTCCATAGTGCCGTCCTGATACAGCACACAGCATTCATAGAACACGTTGGAGCGGTAGAGCTTGCCGTTTCTTATAACCACGCCCTCGTCCCTGTCGCCGCAAAAGTCGCCGTTCACCGCAAAGATGGCGCCGACCTCGGCGGCGAGGTTGTGCGTATAGTCGTCGTTGCCGCTACCCTCCAAGGTATCGTTCTTTATCATCGTCATCAGGTAGTCCAGCGTCCTTACATAGACGTCCGCCACATAGTAGTTGGAGTCGTATTGCCTGCCGGTAGTAATGGCGATGCGGACATTGCCGCTCTGGTAGCTGTAATCGGCGTTGGTTCCGGTATCATAGTCCGGGAAGGTCGCGGTGAAATCGCCCACAGGATAGGTTACGGGCGTGGGTTCTTCGGTGGGAGGGGCGGTCGGGTCGGCGGGCGCGGCGCTTTGGGCGTCGATGCTCATCGGCTCAGGGGTGACGGTTTCGGGGTCTGTTGACACCTGACTTGCTCCGCCGTTATCGGGAGAGGACGCTGAGAGAATCTCCCCGCCGCTTTCGGATGCGGGTTTTCTCGTGATAATTACAACAACGGCTGTAATGCACGCCGCCAGGGCCAGAATGACGATAACGATTGCAAGCGGATGAACCCCCTGCCTTTGCTTTGCTTTGCTCATAAATGCTCCCTTATAAAATCATTGGCGCTATTATAGCGCCAAGATGTGTAGAAATTGTGACTAATCGGCTAAATTTTCCATCGAATTATCCGATAGTATGCCTTCGCGGTCAGCCGGAACACGATTAAATAGAGCAGGACGAAAAGCAGGCAGGCGCCGCCGATGCAGGCGAGGATGAGCCCCCAGTCGTAAATTTGGAACAGGGCGAACATATTGGACATGATTTTCGAGGCGAATACCATGTGCAGTAGCGTTGCAAACAGCGGGAGGAAGAAAACCCAGAGTATTTGGCGGTTAATCGTCTTTTTAACCAGCGGCTCCTCCATGCCTATCTGTTGCATGATCTTAAACCGCTCCCTGTCCTCATAGCCCTCGGTTACCTGCTTAAAGTAGATGATAAGCACGGTCATGGCAAGGAACAGCACGCCGAAGAATGCGCCGAGGAAGAACAGCCCTCCGTAGACCGCATAGTTGTTGGCGCGAATTTCATACCACGAGTCAAGGTAGGTGAGTTGCAAGATGCTGTCGCTCGCGGTGATATAGATGTATTTGTCGTAAACTTCATCTATAAATGCCACAACATCGTCGTCCCTCCCCTCAACATCGAAGCGGAACGAGGCGTCCGCACAGACTATGCCCCCGATGATTTCAATGCTGTCGGGATCCTGCACATAGTCGTTCGAGTAGTAATCGTCGTCGTTTGTAAGCTCACTTTGGAGCTTGGAGGGGTCGGAACTCAATGTAAGACTGTGCTTTTCGGCAAGGGCGTGGAGGTCGGAAACGAACTCTTGCTTAGGCTCAGCCAATGCGGGATCGTCATAACCGTCTTCGCTGAGAGCGAAAAAGCCAATCGACATATCGTAGGGGTAGAGCGAGGAGGCCTGCGCCGTGCTTCCGAGATAGAGCGCGAGGGTGCCGGAGAGCGTGACTATCAGCATCGTTGAGAGTATACATATGGTAGCCAGCCCGTTTGCGTTGCGGCTCATGCGATGGCGGAGCCCGGAGACCGTTACGAAGTTGTTGGGCTTATAGTAGTAGCCCTTGACTTTTCGCATGATGCTGAGCAGGACAGCACTTCCGGCATTGAACAGCAGGTAGGTTGCGATAATCACCGCTATGACGAGGATGAAAAACAATCCGAGGGCGGTGGTGGGCTTTTCAATCGTCCACGCGGAGTAATAGGCAAGCCCCAGGAGCGCAAGCCCGATGATAGCCCAGAGCCACACGAGGGGAATCCGCTTCTGCCCCTGCCTTTCGCTGTTCAACAGCGTCATCGAGGCGGTCACGCGAACCCTTATTATGCTTATCAGCGAGTTGAGAATAAAGACCCCCAAAAACAGCCCGTAGGTCAAAACATAGGCTTTCGACGGAATCGAAAAACTGCTTCCTGCCGCCACGGAATTTATCAGCTTTATAAGCACCATGAACAGAAGCCTGCCGAATACGAGCGCGAAAACCGTGCCGAGCAGAAGTCCGGCAAAAAGTACGAGTGCGTTTTCATACAAGAGGATACGGCACACATGCTTCTTCTCAAGCCCCAAAACCCCGTATAAGCCAAATTCGCGCTTCCGGCGGTTTATCAAAAAGCCGTTGATATAGACCATGAAGCCCACGACGAACAGCGAGAATACGACGACGCCGAAGGAGAACATCGAGGTTGCGGTTTCCCCGTTTGGAACTGCGCTTAACGAATCGGAGAATATCATCCCCGTGACGAGAAGATATACTCCCGATATCAGCGTCAGCGCGATGAGATAGGGCAGATAGGTATAGCGGTTGCGCTTGACATTTGCCCACGCCAGCTTGATATAAAAGTTTTTAGCCAATGTCCACACCCCCGATTACCGAGAGATTGGACACGATGCGGTCGAAGAAAGCCTTGTCGTCATCATCGCCGCGATAGATTTGGGAAAACAGCGCCCCGTCCTTGATGAAAAGCACCCGCTTCGCCCGGCTTGCCGCCATCGCGCTGTGCGTGACCATCAAAATCGTCTTGCCGCCCGCGTTGAGCCGGACGAAGATATCCAAAAGCGATTTGGACGACTTGGAATCCAGCGCGCCAGTCGGCTCGTCGGCAAGGAGCAAGCGGGGATTGGTGATTATAGCCCGCGCAACCGCCGCCCGCTGTTTTTCGCCGCCCGACACCTCGTAGGGAAACTTGTTCAGAAGCTGTGTCAGCCCGAGCATCGCGGCAATCGGAGTCAGGCTCGAATCCAGCTCCGAAACGGGCTTGCGCATCAAAACGAGCGGCAGGAGGATATTGTCTTTGAGGGTAAAGGTATCCAGCAGGTTGAACTCCTGAAAGACGAAGCCGAGCCGTTCGCGGCGAAACGCGGACAGCTCGCGATCCTTAATCGAGGAAAAGGGCTTGCCGTCGAGATAGACCTCGCCGCTCGTAGGCTTGTCGAGGGAGGCGAGGATATTCAAAAGCGTCGTTTTGCCGCTTCCCGAAGCGCCCATGATCGCGAGAAATTCGCCCTCGCTGACGGAAAAATTAACGTCGGACAGCGCAACAAATTGTTGCATTCCGCGCTTGAGATTATATACCTTGGTGATGTTGGTTACTTGAAGCAGCTCCATATGGGGCCTCCTTTGGGGATTTTTCCTTATCCTATCCCGCGAAACGGAAAAATTCCATTGATTCGGCTTACACTCAGCTTACATTTTTGTCACTCAGCGTCCACCTTGGCGGGGAAGCGCAGAATGGCGCGGGAGCCCTTGTGCAGTTCGCTTTCGATTCTAAGGTCTATCGAGAGCCCCTCCGCCGCCCGCTTGCACAGGTACAGGCCTATCCCGCTTGCCCTGCCCTCAAGCCTGCCGTTATAGCCGGTGAAGCCCTTTTCAAAGATGCGCGGCAAGTCCTCCTTGCGGATGCCGACGCCGTTATCCGCGATAATCAGCGCCCCATCGTAGCTTATGTTCACGCCGCCGCCCCTGCTTGTATACTTCACCGCGTTGGAGAGGAGCTGTTCGATGATGAACGAGAGCCAGATGGAGTCGCTCATGACCTCGACGGGCAACGGCGCTATTGTCAGGCTCACCCCTTTTAGGACGAAAAGAAGCGCATACTTTTTAGCGCAGGCGGAGACTATCGCATTGAGGTCGCAACTTTGGGGAATGCGGTCGGCGGAAAAATCGTTGAGCCGCACATAGCGGAGCGCAAGGTCGGCGTACTGCTCGATTTTAAAAAGCTCCTGCCGGAGCAAAAGCGATTGCTCGTCGTCCTGCGCCTGTAAAAGCAACCTCATGGCGGATATCGGGGTCTTTATCTGATGCGCCCACAGCGTATAATATTCAAGCTCGGCATTGTTCCGCTGATTAAGCGCGTTTTTCAGCTCGATAAGCTCGGAGTACAGGGATTCAATGAGCAAGAACAGCTCCCTTTGCAAAGAGGAGGACGGCGGCGGAAGCTTCAATTCGGACAGGGACAGGTTTCTTATCTCCCGAAGCCGGCGAAGATAGCGCGCCCCGTCGATTATCAGCGCGCAAAGAAAGGCAAGCGATATCAAGAGGAGGAGATAGCCGCCGCTTTGAAGCTCGAACAGGAAGAAGAACACCGGAACGAGGAGCAAAAGGAACAGATAGAAAATAAGGAAGGGGAGGCGAGTTTTAAGATAGGAAAGAACGTCACGCATGAATCGCATACCCCTGTCCCTTGTGGGTAACGATGCAATCGGCAAACCCGGCGCTCTCCAACGTCTTTCGCAGGCGGTTGACATTTACGGTGAGCGTATTGTCGTCGATAAAATTGTCGTCGTCCCAAAGCTTTAGCATGAGCCGCTCGCGGCTGACTATGCGCCCCTTGTTGGCGAGCAGTTCCGATAGGAGGCGAAGCTCGTTTCGCGTCAGGGGATAGCTCTGCCCGCCGCGAATCAGGGTGGACGCGGCGGCGTCCAAAACGGCGTCCTTGAGCGTAGGCGCGGGAGCGGCCTCGTAATCGTAGGCGCGACGGAGCATCGCGGCTATCTTCGCGGTCAGCACCTCCATGGAAAAGGGCTTTTGAATATAATCGTCGCCGCCCATGTTCATGGCCATGATTATGTCCGCCTCCTCCTGGCGCGAGGAAAGAAAGAGGATGGGAACTTTCGAGCTTCTTCTAATCTTTTCACACCAATAGTAGCCGTTGTAGAAGGGCAGCGAGATATCGAGCAGGATGAGTTGCGGGGCAAAGGCGTTCACCTCGTCCAGTATGGCGTCGAAGCGCTCGGCGCACCTTGCGTCATAGCCCCAGGCGCCCAGCGCCGAGGCGATAGCGCCGGCGATCGCCCTGTCATCCTCGATAATAAAGATCCTTATCATGCGTCGATTATACCATAGAAATAATATGAATTACAGCCCCGCCCTCTTTTATTTTTGAAAGCCCTGTGTTATACTGTCCTAAAATTGTTTCGAGGTATATCATGGATTATTCAAAAGCCTTAGCGGAGGCGCTTGCCCCGCTTTGCAACGTCCCTGCAACGGAGATAGAGGAATGGTTTGAAAAGCCCAAGAATCCTGAAATGGGCGATATTGCCTTCCCCTGCTTCCGCCTTTCCAAAACGCTGAAAAAGTCGCCGGTAGAGATAGCGAACAGCTTAAAGTGCGCGCTTACGCTTCCGGAGGGCGTTATCGGAGCGGAAGCCGTGGCGGGCTATCTCAATTTTCGTCTCGATCCCGCCCGCCTCTCCAAAACTGTGTTAAACGAAGCGCTTCAAAAGGGCGACGCTTACGGCGGGGCCGATATTGGCAAGGGCAAGACCATCGTTGTGGAATATTCCTCGATAAACATTGCCAAGCCCTTTCATATCGGCCACCTGCCCACGACCGCAATCGGAAATTCGCTCGCCAACATCTATAAGGCGCTCGGCTATAATGTCGTTCGCATAAATCATCTCGGGGACTGGGGAACGCAGTTTGGCAAGATGCTCTGCGCCTTTGAGAAATGGGGCGACAAGCCCATCAATGAATACTCCGTAAAGGAGATGGTGAACCTTTATGTCCGCTTCAACCGCGAGGCGGAAAGTGACGCTTCGCTTAACGAGCAGGCGCGCGCCTGGTTTCGCCGGCTGGAGGCGGGCGATGAAGCGGCGGTCGGGCTTTGGAAGCAGATGACGAGCGCAACGCTGAACGAGGATTCCAAGGTGTATGAGCGGCTGAATGTCAGCTTCGACAGCTATGCGGGCGAGGCCTTCTATGAGGACAAGATGCCTGCGATTATCGAGGAGCTAAGGGAGACGGGCATATCCAAGGTGGATCAGGGCGCGACGATTGTCGATCTCTCGGAGTGGAATATGCCGCCCTGCATAATTTTAAAGAGCGACGGAAGCACGATATACGCGACGCGGGATATAGCCGCCGCCTGCTATCGCAAAGCGACTTACGACTTTGACAAGTGCCTGTATGTCGTGGCCTATCAGCAGGACTTGCATTTCCGCCAGTTCTTCAAGGTGCTTGAGCTTATGGGCAGGACGTGGGTTAAGGACTGCGTTCATGTGAAATTCGGCATGGTTTCGATGGAGGAGGGAACGCTCTCGACCCGTCAGGGAATCGTCGTATATCTCGAGGACGTGCTGAACGCCGCGGTCGACAAGACCTATGAGATCATCTGCCGCAAGAGCCCCGATTTGGAGGACAAGAGGGCGGCGGCGGAGGCGGTAGGCGTTGGCGCGATACTTTGGAATGCGCTGTACAGCAACCGCATCAAGGACGTATCCTTCTCCTTTGCCAAGGCGCTGAACTTCGACGGCGAAACCGGACCCTATGTGCAATATACCCACGCGAGGGCGTGTTCGGTATTGCGCCGCGCTAAGTATTGCAAAACGGGCGAGGTCGATTATTCGAGGCTCAACGATCCCTATTCGCAGGAGCTGATAAAGGCGATTGAAGCTTTTCCGGAGCAGGTTAAGCTTGCCGCCGAAAAATATGAACCTTATTTGGTTGCAAGGGCGGTTATGAATATTTGCTCCTGCTTTAACAAATTTTATTACGAGGTCAGGATAATGGCTGAGGACAATGCCGACAGAGCCGCAAGGCTTGCGCTTACGGATGCGTCGCGGCAGGTTATAAAGAACGGATTGACGCTTTTGGGACTTAAAGCGCCGGAAAGGATGTAAACGGTATGTTGGATATCAAACGAATAAGAAAGAACCCGGAGGAGCTGGTGGAAGCGATGGCGCGGCGCGGGAGCAAGGGGACGGACGTTACGGCTTTTCTGCAGATGGACGCTAAGCGGCGCGCCATGATGAGCGAGGTCGAGAGCAAGAAAGCCGTCCGCAACGTCACCTCGGGGCTTATCGGAATAAAGCGCAACAAGGGCGAGGACGCCTCCGCCGAAACCGAAAAGATGCGCGTTCTCGGCGCGGAGATCAAGGAGCTGGATCACGGGATTGCCGCGCTTGAGGCCGAGATAAACGAGTTTTTGTACAAGATTCCGAATATCCCGCACAGCAGCGTTCCAACGGGTTCGGACGACAAGGAAAACGTGGAGATCCGGCGGCATTTAGAGCCTGCAGGCTTTGACTTCGAGCCGAAAGCGCATTGGGACTTGGGGACGGGTCTGAATATTTTGGATTTTGCGACGGCGGGCAAGATAACCGGCGCGAGGTTCACCGTCTACCGCGGGCTCGGCGCGAGGCTGGAGCGCGCGATAATCTCCTACTTCCTCGACGTTCACACCAAAAACGGCTATACCGAGATACTTCCGCCCTACATGGTCAACCGTGAAAGCATGACGGGCACGGGCCAGCTGCCCAAATTTGAGGAGGATGCTTTTAAGGTAGCCAACACCGACTACTTTTTAATCCCGACCGCCGAGGTTCCGGTTACCAACCTGCACCGGGGCGACATCCTTGAGCTTGAGGATCTGCCGATAAAATACTGCGCCTATTCCGCCTGCTTCCGAAGCGAGGCGGGAAGCGCGGGCAGGGATACCCGCGGGCTCATCCGCCAGCATCAGTTCAACAAGGTGGAGCTGGTCAAGTTTGCCCTGCCCGAAAACAGCTACGACGAGCTGGAAAGCCTTACCCGCGATGCGGAGCGCGTGCTGGAGGGGCTCAAGCTCCCCTATCGCGTGGTCGCGCTGTCCTCCGGCGATCTGGGCTTTTCTTCGGCAAAGACCTATGATATCGAGGTGTGGATGCCCTCCTACGGCCGCTATGTTGAAATCTCCTCCTGTTCCAATTTCGAGGACTTTCAGGCGCGGCGGGCTCAGATTCGGTTCAGGCGCGCTAAGACGCTGAAGCCTGAGCTGGTGCATACGCTGAACGGGAGCGGGGTCGCGGTAGGACGGACGGTGGCGGCGATCCTGGAAAACTATCAGCAGAGGGACGGATCGGTCGTCGTTCCCGAGGCTTTGCGCCCGTACATGGGAACCGACATAATAAGATAACCAACGAAAATGCTTCAAAAGCCCCGCTTTCACAGGAAGGCGGGGCTTTTGCTATGGGAGGTTTCGTATATTTGGATTTTTACAGCTTAAACCGCTCCGAATACTCCGCAAGATGAGCCTCGTATTCGGCTGTCGGAGCTTCCTTCAGCGCGTTGAGGTAGCTGTGCGTGTTAAAGTGCGCCTGCGAGACCTCGATAAGATCCACGGCGATATTGGAGCAGTGGTCGGACACCCGCTCAAAGTTGGAGATCAGGTCGTTGAATACGAAGCCGAGCTGAATCGTGCATTCGCCCTTTTGAAGCCGCGTGATATGACGGGCGCGAAGCTCCGACTGGAGCGCGTCGATAACGTCCTCCAAGGGCTCGACCCGATTGGCTATGGAGACGTCGCTGGTAAAATAGGAATCAAACGACAGGTTGACTATCTCCAAAAGCGCGGAGGACATAACCTCAAGTTCCCGCCTTGCATCCTCGGAAAAGCTCAGATTCTTTTCCTTGATCTCCCTGGCGGAGTCCATGATGTTGACGGCATGGTCGCCAATGCGCTCGAAGTCGCCTATGACGTGCAAAAGCTGGCTGGTTCTGCGGCCCTCCTTCTCGTCGAGCGCCTGCTCCGACAGGCGGACGAGATAGGTGCCGAGCTTGTCCTCATAGCGGTCGAGATGCTCCTCGTCCTCGGCTATCGTATCGGCGAGCTTGTCGTCCCACTTATCCAGCAGGGAGAGGGCGTTGTAAAGCGTATCCTTGGCGAGGTGAGCCATCTTGTCGGTTACGGTTCCGCATTGCTCGATAGCGAAGCCCGGAGTGGACAGGAAGCGGTTGTCGAGCAGGGTTACGGGAACCTCCTTGTCGTTGGGCTTGTCCCGAACCGTGAAGTTGGCGAGCCTTGCAAGCACGCCTCCCATCGGGAGCAACAGCGCGGTGGCGGAAACGTTGAAGATGGTATGGATGAGCGCGATATCCGCCGCGTTGAGCGGTTGAGTCATGAACGGGAAGCCGATAAGCGCGTCCAGCAGATAGAAGACGCTCATGAATGCGAGGCTTCCTATTATATTAAAGTATAGATGCACCATAGCCGTGCGCTTGGCGTTTCTGCTCGCGCCTATACAGGAGATCAACGCGGTTACGCAGGTTCCGATGTTTGCGCCGAGGATAATCGGGATAGCCGCGCTATAGGTTATTGCTCCGGTCATAGCGAGCGCCTGAACGATTCCGAGCGTTGCGGCGGAGGCCTGGATTATTCCGGTGAACACCGCGCCGACGAGCAGGCCGAGCAACGGGTTTTGCAGGGCGGTGAATATGTTGATCGCGACATCGTTGTTTGCGAGCTGTTCGCAGGTGTCGCTCATCAGCGACATTCCGAACATCAATACAGCGAAGCTAACGAAGGTTATGCCCATATCGCGGCGGCGGTTCTTCTTGGAAAAGAGCAACAGCGCGATTCCGATAATCGCCAGCACGGGCGAGAAGGTCGAGGGTTTAAAAAGCTGAACATACCATAGATTGGACTCAATGCCGGTGAGCGCGAGAATCCAGAGCGTGATCGTCGTTCCGATGTTTGCGCCCATGATGATGCCCACCGCCTGTTCGAGCTTCATCATGCCGGAGTTTACAAAACCGACCGTCATTACCGTCGTGGACGAGGAGCTTTGCACCAGCGCGGTTATGCCGCAACCCATAATCATGCCCTTCAGCCTGCCGAATATCGGGTGTTTCGATTTGGTTGTGGTCGCAGATTCCAAAACGCGCTCAAGCTTGCCGCCCGACATCCGCTCCAGACCGTGACTCATCTGATTCATGCCAAACAGCGTAAATGCCAGTCCAAGCAGGAAGACTAAAAAACCTTCGACAAACGGACTCATAAAGTATCCTCCCTAAATTCCTCCAAACGTCTAAAAAAAGCCGTCCACATCTATATTGTACGATATGACAAAAAAACGCAAGACTTGCCGGGTAAAATCAAGGTAAAATAAGAATATATTTTAACGGCGGGGCGTTTGGGGCGCGGGGCCAGTCCTTTTTTCGACGCTTTTTTGCTTTTAAACGCTGGATTCCGGTAAAAATCCTCAGCTTGTTCCAAGAATTTTTACGCTCAGTTTACAACTCGGACGCATCGCATATAGTAGAATGATAAAGTAAGATTTTATCCATTTTGGAGGCGGCATGGAACAACAGGCGACGACAGAAAAATCTAAAAACAGGATACTCCGGCTCTGCCTCGCGTGGGGCGTGACCGGCGGCATTCTGATCTTAGTCTGCATTCTCGGCCTGTATTTCAACAGCCCGGCGAGCGAGCCTGCCCGTCAGGCGCTCGGCCTCGGCTCCTATTTTACGCCCACCCCCTCGCCCTCCCCGACCCCCGGGCCGGAGATGGTGGCGCTGGCTTTCGAGGAGGCTGTGACGCCCACCCCGCTTGCGGAGGACGCGCCCACTCCCGCGCCCACGGCAACGCCGAGCCCAACGCCCGCGCCGACGGTGCATCCGCTTAACGGCGACGTGGTTATGGAGGGCATGAACGAGCCGATAGTTCTGGATATTCAAATTCAGCTCATGGTGCTCGACTATATGGATTTCGACCAGCCCGACACCGAATATACCGAAGGGATTGAAAACGCGATAGAGAATTTTCAGCGGCGCAACGACCTGGAGGTGACCGGCGTATGCGATGCGCGAACCTTTACCGCCCTCTTTGACGAGAACGCCAACACCTATGCCGTGGCATTGGGCGACGTCAGCGAGGAGGTTTTGTCGATTGAGGAACGTTTGAGCGAGCTGGGCTATCTGGCGGAGACGCCCGACGAGACCTATACCGAGGCGACCGTGGAGGCTGTGGAGCGCTTCCGCGAAAGAAACGGGCTTACGGTTTCGAAGGAAATCGACGCGGAGGCTTTTGAGGTTCTTTTGGGCGAGACTCCCGTCGCCAATTTCTTTGCCGTCGGAGACCGGAGCGATGCGGTGGAGACCTATCAGAAGCGGCTGTATGAGCTGGGCTATCTGGCGGGCGAGCCGGACGGTATCTTCGGCGCGGTAACGCAGGCGGCGGTGCGCCGCTTCCAGGATGCGCACGGGCTCGTTGTGGACGGCTGTCTCGGCAAGTCCACCACGGAGATATTGATGAGCGACGCCGCTCAAAAGTTCAGCTTTAAATCGGGCATGAGCGGGGACGACGTTAAAAAGATTCAGCAGAGGCTCGCGCATTACAACTATATGTCGTCCAGCTCCGATACGGGCTATTACGGCGAGGTTACCACGGCGGCCGTAAAGGCGTTCCAGTCGCGAAACGGCTTGAGCAGCGACGGCGTAGTGGGCTATAATACTATGGTTAAACTGCTGTCCGACAGCGCCAAGAAGGCGGCGACGAGCAGTAGCGGCGGTTCTTCGAGCGGAGGCTCGTCCTCGGGCAGTTCAAGCGGCGGTTCTTCGAGCGGTTCGTCGAGCGGCGACAGCGATACCGGCACCTCCGGAAGCACCATTGATTACGGCGACGGCGTTGAGGCCTTCATCGCCATTGCCGAGAGCAAGCTCGGAAGCAAGTATGTGCGCGGAGCCAAAGGCCCAAACAGCTTCGATTGTTCCGGCTTCGTTTACTGGTGCTTGAATCAGGCGGGGGTTAACCAGAGCTACATGACCAGCATCGCCTGGCGCTCCTGCACCAAGTATATGCGAATCACGAGCATGAGCGACCTAAAGCGCGGCGACGTGCTGGTATTCAAGGGCAGTTCGATGTCCACCGGCCATGTGGGCATCTATCTCGGAAACGGAAAGATGATAGACGCAGGTTCGAGCAAGGGCAAGGTCGTAATCCGCGACAGCATCAACACGAGCTACTGGACCAGCCACTTTTTGATGGCATACAGAATCTGGGATTGAAAGTGATATTCGGGGGGCTTTGTTATGAAACGATTGTTGGGTGTAATTTTAGCGGCGCTGTTCTTTTTGAGCGTTACGATAGCGCCTGAGAACAGCTATGCGCTGGATGAGCTGAAAAACACCGATCCCGACAAGTATTATATCTTGCTGGATTTGAGGAATCAGTTTGTCACGGTGTATGAGAAAGACGAGGCGGGCGAGTATACGAGAATTGTTCGCCGCTTCCTTTGTACTACGGGCAGTACCGAGCCGGAGGATCCCGAAGACCCCGAGGACATAGGCACGCCTACGCCGACGGGAATTTGGAAGATTGGCGGCAGGGAACGCTTCGGAAAATTCGCCAACTATGGGAGCGAATATGCCCGCTATTGGGTGCAGATAGTCGGGAGCGTTTATTTTCATTCGATAATGTTCAACAAGCGCAGTGTGGATTCGATGCAAAGCGGGGCTTTCAGAAGGCTCGGCACGAACGTTTCCCACGGTTGCGTGCGCCTCTATGTTGAGGACGCGAAGTGGCTCTACTACTATGCCTGCCCCGGAACGGTAGTCGAGGTCAGCGACAACGAGCCGCGCCAGAGGGATGTGGCAAAGGCGCTCAAAACTTCGCTCTCGTTCAAGGAGTACAATGCGCTTCAGATGGGCTTTTATGACGAGGAACCGCTTGAAAATCCGAGTTGTATAGTGACCGTGGAGGGCGCAAGGGCGCGCAAGGGGTGCGGCAGGGATTACTCAACGGTATTCCGGCCCGAGGTCGGCGAGAAGCTGGAGGTTTTGCAGATTAACGAGGCCTGGGTGAAGGTTTCCAACGGCAAGCGCGAGGGATATATTTTGCGCGGCTATGTCACCTTCAACGAGGACGGCTCGCCCGACACCGTTGAGGACGCCACGCTCATCCGTTCTACCGTCTGGATGTACGAGAACCCCGCGGTGGTTACGGCGGAGCGGATTTGCAAGGTGCCGACGGACACCTCCGTCCTCGTCCTCGAAACCGTGGATAAGACCTGGGTGAAGATACAGTATCTAAACGAGGTCGGCTATATAAAAGCCAGCTCCCTGCGCACCGGTTGGGGCAAGAAGCTGACTTAAACGAAGCCTATTTAAAGCGTTACAACAGCGAGAACAGCAGAAGCAGGGGAATCGGCAAAAATACCGCCAGTATCGAGTCGAACACCTTGACCTTGGTTGCGCCTAACAGGTTCAAGCCTACCCCTATAACGAGAATCGAGCCAGCCGCGCCCATCTCAACTATCGTTTCGGCAGTTAAAACCGGAGCGAGCAGGGAGGCGAGCAAGGAAATCCCGCCCTGAAAGAGCAAAACCGGAACCGCCGAGAGCAATACGCCCGCGCCGAAAGCGGAGGCGAGCAACAGCGCGGAAATTCCGTCCATCACCGCCTTGGTAAAGAGCAGGCTGTAGTCGCCTTCAATGCCCTCGCTTATCGCGCCCGTAACCGCCATTGCCCCGGTGATAAACAGCAGGGTGGCGGTGGTAAGCCCCTCGGAGAAGCGCGAGCTTTGGTTTTTGCCGCGCAGTCTGTCCCCGAGCCGGACAACGCGGTCGTCCAGCTTCAGCACAGCGCCGATCAGCGTTGCAATTACGAGCGACAGCACTACGATCAGCGCATTTTGGCTCTCTATCGCGCCCGATACCCCGATAAAGACGGTGAACAGCCCCAGAGCCTTCATCACGCCGGAAACGAGGCGCTCAGGAAGTCCCTTTTTAATCAGCAGTCCGAAAGCTCCGCCGACCACGATTGCGCCGGCGTTTACAAGCGTTCCAATCATCTTTTCTGCACCGACAGCGTTACCTGCTCGCCGTTGATGTTCCACTCCTTACGATAGCCCGAAAGCTCCGGTGAAACGGAATCCGCAAGCGTGTCGGCGGCTATATCCGCCTCGAAACGGGCAAAGATATCCGCGATATGCTCGGTCGCGCAATAGCCTATCGCTATATGATCCGCAACCTCGAAGCCCGCCTCCTTGCGCATGGTTTGAAGCTTGCTCACCAGCTCGCGCACCATGCCCTCGTCGATAAGCTCAGGCGTGAGATTGCAGTCGATAACCACGGTCAGGTTGTTGTCGCTTTCGGAAACCAGTCCCTCGCGCTGTTCAACGCTCACCAAAACGTCGCTCTCATTGAGCGTAATCTCCGTTTGATCCAGCTCAAACGAATAGGCGTTGCCTGCGCTGTGCGCCCTTACTATCGCGTTGCCGATATCGGGATCGGTTCGGAAAAGCTCGTTTATCTTCGGAAGCAGCTTCCCATAGCGCGGGCCTAAAGTCTTTAGCTGGGGCTTAACGCGATAGCAAACCAGCTCGGAAGCGTCGCTCACGAATTGCAGGGCTTTGATGTTCAGCTCCTCCGTAACGATATCCGCATAGGCGGCGGGGAGCGCCTCGCCCTGCACATACATCATCGAAAGCGGCTGGCGCACCTTCATGGCCGCCGTATTTCTCGCGCTTCGTCCGAGCGTAACGATGTCCAAAACCCTGCCCATATTAGCCTCCAGCTCCGCGTCGATAAGGCTTTCGTCCCAGCGCGGGAAGTCGCAAAGATGCACGCTTTCGGGGGCTACCTTATCCACGCTCCGCACGAGATTTTGATAGATGCTCTCGCTCATGAAGGGCACGAATGGCGCGCAAATGAGCGTCAGCGTCCTTAACACCGTGAAGAGCGTCATGTATGCCGCCTCCTTGTCGGGAGTCATCTCGCTTCCCCAGTAACGGTCGCGGCAACGGCGGACATACCAGTTGGACAAATCCTCAACGAAGCGCGACAGCTCGCGTCCGGCTTCGGTTATCTTCAACAACTCCAGGTTGTTATCCACGCTCCTCACGAGGGAGTTCAGCCGCGAAAGCACCCATCTGTCCATCACCGAGAGATTTTCCCTCTTCAACTCGTGTCCGGTTGGGTGGAAGGAGTCTATATCGGCATAAAGGATGTAGAAGGCATAGGTGTTCCAGAGCGTGCCCATGAACTTGCGCTGGTATTCGGAAACGCTGTCCATCGAAAAGCGCGAGGGAAGCCAAGGCATAGAGCCGGTATAGAAATACCAGCGCACCGCGTCCGCTCCCTGCTTGTTTAAAACGTCCCAGGGATCGACGACGTTGCCGATGTGCTTCGACATCTTCTTGCCGTCCTTGTCGCAGACGAGCCCCAGCACGACGCAGTTCTCAAACGGAGCCTTGTCGAACAGGCAGGTGGCAATCGCCATCAGGGTATAGAACCAGCCGCGGGTTTGGTCGATGGCCTCGGAGATGAAGTTCGCGGGATAGCGGCGCTCAAATTCCTCCTTGTTTTCAAAGGGATAGTGCCATTGCGCGAACGGCATCGAACCGGAATCAAACCAGCAGTCTATTACATAGGGCTCGCGCTTCATGAGCTTTTTGCAGACGGGGCATTCGACCTCGACCTCGTCGACAAAGGGCTTGTGCAGTTCGATATCTTCGGGGCAGTTGCGGCTCATCCTCCTGAGCTCCTCCTTGCTCCCGATGGCGTGAACATGGCCGCATTCGCAAACCCAGATGGGCAGGGGAGTTCCCCAGAAGCGCTCGCGGGAAAGCGCCCAGTCGATGAGATTTTCGATGAAGTTGCCCATGCGGCCTTCCTTGATCGTATCGGGTATCCAATGCACGCTGCGGTTGAAAGCCATCAGCTTGTCCTTGACCGCGGTCATCTTGACATACCAGCTTTCGCGGGCATAGTAGATAAGGGGGGTGTCGCAACGCCAGCAGAACGGATAGTTGTGGGTGAAGGTCGGGGTGGAGAGCAGTTTGCCGGAGGTTTTTAAATCCTCCAGAATCCGCTTGTCGGCGTCCTTCACGAAGTCGCCGTCCCAGGGCGTGCCGCCGCACATATGGCCCGATGCGTCGACAAATTGCAACAGCGGAAGCTCCCACTTTCTGCCCACGCGATTGTCGTCCTCGCCAAAAGCGGGCGCGATATGGACTATGCCGGTGCCGTCGGTGAGCGTTACATAGTCGTCCGCGACTACGCGATAGCCCTTCCTGTTGCCGAAGTTGGTGGGCAACTCAAACAGGGGCTCATATTCGAGTCCGACGAGCGACGCTCCTTTGAACCTTTCGAGGATTTCGGCTTTCTCGGTAAGCACCGAGGGCACGAGCGCCTCCGCCAGAATGTAAACGTTTCCGTCCAGTTGCGCCTTCACATAGGTTTCGTTCTCGTTGACGCAGAGGGCAACGTTGGAGGGCAGAGTCCAGGGCGTAGTAGTCCAGGCGAGGAGGGCGGTTTTACTGCCGTCCTTTAAAAAGAACTTGGCTATCGCTGAGGTTTCCTCAACGTCCTTGTAGCCCTGCGCGACCTCGTGCGAGGCGAGCGAGGTTCCGCAACGCGGGCAGTAGGGCACTATCTTATGTCCCTTGTAAAGGAGGCCCTTGTCGAATATCGTCTTTAACGCCCACCAGACCGATTCGATGTAATCGTCGTCATAGGTAACGTAGGGGTTCTCCATATCGGCCCAGTAGCCCACGCGATCCGACATCTGCTCCCATTCGCCCTTGTATTTCCAGACCGATTCCTTGCACTTGGCGATGAACGGCTCCAGCCCATAACCCTCTATCTGCTCCTTGCCGTCGAGGTGGAGGAGCTTTTCAACCTCCAGCTCCACGGGCAGGCCGTGGGTATCCCAGCCCGCCTTGCGCAGGACGTCATAGCCCTTCATCGAGCGGTAGCGCGGGATAATATCCTTTATGCTCCTTGTCAGCACATGGCCGATATGCGGCTTGCCGTTGGCGGTCGGCGGCCCGTCATAGAAGGTGTAGGGCTCACAGCCTTCGCGCCAGCTCACGCTCTTTTCAAAGATCTTATTATCCTTCCAAAACTGAAGAATCTCCTTCTCGCGCTCAGAAAAGCGCATATCGGTCGGGACTTTTTTATACATAACTCCTCCTAAAATAAAAATACAGCCTCCGTCCCCAAAGGACGAAAGCTCAGCTTCCGCGGTACCACCTTAGTTGGCAAAGTATTGCCCGCTCTTTTGCCTCGTAACGCGAGGCGCACGGAGAGGCCTACTGAATTCGACCCTCGGCTCCGGGGTGATATTCAAGGGGGAGCGCATACCGCCTTGCACCGACCGCGGCTCGCTGAACGCCTCTTTGCCCTCTACTCGTCCCCATCCCAGCTTTTTGGCTATTATAACCGCAAACCCGCTTTTTGTAAACAGCTTTTTAAAAAACGCCGTCCTAAAAAAATACGGGGCAGGCTAAGAGCCGCAGGCATTCGTAATAGTCCGGTTCGAGCCTAAAAAACCTTGGGAAATTATTGCGCAAAGGAAAACAATTTGCGTCCTAATTGCGGTTAACCAACGGATTTTGTTTAAGGTGTCGGGGAACGAACGGCGCGGAAATATCTGTATATTGAAGCCGGCAAAGGAAGATCATATAATGTATACAGCAAGATAATATGGAGGCGAAAATGATCTATCTTATCACCGGAGTTGCAGGGAATCTTGGTTCCAAAGTAGCGGAAAAACTGCTTATCAGCGGTGAGACCGTGCGCGGGCTCGTCCTCGAACATGAGAGCTGTGCCGAGCTAAAGCGGGACTATCCCGACAGGTATTTTGAGTATATTGGAGACGTTTGCGAACCCGCCTCGCTCAACGCCCTCTTTAGCGGGCTCGAAGATCAGGAAACGGCGTTTATCCATTGCGCCGGCATCATTTCCATCTACGGGCGCTCCGACAAGCGGGTTGAGAAGGTCAACGTCGGCGGCACGAAAAACGTGGTGGACGCCTGCATCAGAAATAAGGCGGCGCGCCTCGTCTATGTCAGCTCGGTTCATGCCCTGCCCGAAAAAAGAAAGACGGTGATAAGTGAGGTCAAGGGCTTTTCGCACCGGCTCTCAGGTTGCTATTCGCGGACTAAGGCGGCGGCGTCCCAGCTTGTTTTGGATGCGGCGAAGGAGGGCTTGCCCGCCGTAATCGTCCATCCCTCGGGAATTATTGGCCCGAGCAGGAGCGACAAGGGCAATATCGCCCGCCTGGTTGAGCTGTGCCTGATGGGCAAACTGCCGGCGGCGGTCAGGGGCGGCTTCGACTTCGTTGACGTGCGGGACGTGGCGGGAGGAATCATCTCCGCCGCGCAAAAGGGCAGAAGCGGGGAATGCTATATCCTCTCCAACCGCTATATCTCGATTCGCGAACTGCTGGACACGCTGTCCAAGGTTAGCGGCGCGAAGAAGATGAAAACTTACCTCCCCTTAGGCTTTGCCAAGCTGTTCGCCCCGTTTTCCGAGGCGTATTACCGCATGACCAGGAAGGTGCCGCTCTTTACCCCCTATTCGATAAAAACCCTTGCCCAGGACGCCCGCTTCTCCCACAAAAAGGCCGACGCCGAGCTGGATTATTCCACGCGCCCGCTCGAGGAAACCCTTGCGGATACCGTTAAGGAATGGAGCCGGCGGAGCGGCAAGGCGTCAAAACGGCGCTCAAAGGGCAAAGGGCTGAAGATGCAAACCCAAAGCTGACCTAAAACTTTCCCATTCATTGAAATCTGTTCCCCCTCCCTGCGGCGTCCGCCCTTTTGACGGACGCCGTTTTAGCGCAAAAAAGTTTTTTAAAAACGCTTGACAGGAACATATAAACGTGCTAACATATGAACAGTAGTAAATATGAACGGAGATGAATATGATGAAGCATGATCACGAGAGCATTTTAAAGAAGGTCGGGGAGGAGCTTCCAACCGACGAGCTGCTGTGCGACCTGGCGGATCTTTTCAAGGTTTTCGGGGACACGACGCGGGCGAAGATTTTGTATTCGCTGTTGGTTCAGCCACAGCTGTGCGTCTGCGCCATCGCGGAGCTTTTGGGGATGACCCAGCCCGCGATTTCGCACCAGCTCAAGATTCTGAAGAACGCAAATCTCGTCGGCAACCGCCGCGAGGGCAAGACGATCTTCTACTTTCTTTCGGACGATCATGTAAAAACCATCATAGCCCAGGGCTTTGATCATCTCATCGAGGAAAGGATTGGAAAAAAATGAAGAGGGCATTTCGGATTGAGGACTTGGATTGCGCGCATTGCGCGATGAAGATTCAGCAGGGAATCGAAAAGATTGACGGGGTTGAGGCGGTTTCGGTGAACTTTCTTTTGCAAAAGCTCACGTTGGAGGCGGACGACGCCCGTTTCGACGAGGTGCTGAAAAAGGCGGTCAAGGTGGCGCGGAAGATAGAGCCGGACTGCCGCATAGTCGTTTAGGAGCCTGCCATGAGTAGAAAACAGAGGAGGGTGCTTGCGCGCATCCTCGTTGCCGCCGCGCTTTGCATCGCGGTTTGGGTTGCGCCTTTTAGGGGGCTGTTCCGGTTGCTCGCCTTTTTGCTTCCCTATATGATAATCGGCTACGATGTGCTTTGGACTGCCGCAAAGAATATTTTGCACGGGCAGGTGTTCGATGAAAAATTGCTGATGTCGATAGCCACGATAGGCGCGCTTGCGATAGGCGAATACCCCGAGGCTGTCGGAGTTATGCTGTTCTATCAGGTGGGCGAGCTGTTTCAGAGCGTCGCCGTCGGCAAGAGCCGGCGATCCATAGCCGCGCTGATGGAGATACGTCCGGAGTTCGCCGTGGTTTTGCGCGGCGGCAAGGAGGAGTCCGTTGAGCCGGAGGAGGTTGCCGTCGGAGAGCTGATTGTGATAAGGCCGGGCGAAAAGATCCCGCTCGACGGAGAGATAACTGCCGGAGCCTCCACGCTCAGCACCGCCGCGCTGACAGGCGAAAGCCTGCCCGTCGACTGCAAAGCCGGCGATAAGGTTATAAGCGGCTCGATAAATCTGACCGGACTGCTCCATGTCCGCGTCGAAAGCCCCTATTCGGAAAGCACCGTTGCAAAGATACTGGAGCTTGTTGAAAATTCAGCCGAGAAGAAGGCGAAGGTCGAGGGATTCATAACCCGCTTTGCTCGCTATTATACCCCCGCCGTGGTGATAGGCGCTGTCTTGCTGGCACTGATACCGCCGCTCGTATTCGGCGCGGAGTGGAGCGAGTGGATAAACAGGGCGTTGATATTTTTGATGGTGTCCTGCCCCTGCGCGCTCGTGGTTTCGGTTCCGCTCTCGTTCTTCGGCGGGATAGGCGGCGCGTCGAAAAAGGGCGTGCTTATCAAGGGCGCGAACTATCTCGAAGCCCTGTCGATGGTTGACACGATAGTTTTTGACAAGACGGGAACGCTTACCTTGGGGAGCTTTAAGGTCAATGCGATTCACCCGTCCTGCATCAGCGAGGCGAAGCTTTTGGACTTGGCGGCCGCCGCCGAAAGCTACTCCTGCCATCCGGTTGCGGAATCCATAGTGGTTGCGCATAACGGGCATATCGACAAGAGCCGGATTGGGGAGGTCGAGGAGCTTGCGGGGCTGGGCGTGAAGGCCGTGATAGACGGCGAGCCCTACTATGTGGGCAACGGCGCGCTGATGGACAGGGCAGGGGCGGACTGGCACGACTGCCATCTGGCGGGCACGATAGTGCATTTGAGCCGCGACAGCGAATACCTCGGGCATATCGTGATAAACGACGAGGTCAAGGCGGACTCCAAGGCGGCGGTATCGGAGCTGAGACGGCTCGGAATCGACAAGACCGTTATGCTGACCGGGGACGCGGAGAAGGTGGCGCGAGCCGTTGCGGAGGAGCTGGGGATAGACGAGCTAAGGTTTCAGCTCATGCCCGTGGATAAGGTGGCGGTGGTTGAAAGCCTGCTGAAACAGGGAAGCAAGCTCGCCTTCGTGGGCGACGGGGTAAACGATGCGCCGGTTTTGGCGCGGGCCGACGTTGGAATAGCCATGGGCGCGATGGGCAGCGACGCGGCTATCGAAGCCGCCGACATAGTTTTGATGGACGACAAGCCCTCCAAGCTTGCGTTAGCGATAAGGATTGCCAAAAAGACGATGGGAATAGTGCGCCAGAATATCGCCTTTGCGCTGGCGGTCAAGGCGGTGATTTTGATACTCGGCGCCTGCGGGATAGCTAATATGTGGACGGCGATGTTCGGAGACGTTGGCGTAATGGTGATTGCGATAGCCAACGCGATGCGCGCAATGCGCATAAA
>JAUNBM010000043.1 GCA_030527115.1 Clostridia bacterium | reverse complement strand
GCAACCTTTTCCGGTCGCTCGGTTCTCCTTTTTTCTTCCTTATTGCAACAGCCCCTAAAAATACTATAATAAATCCCTATATCTGCCGTTTTTGCCGTATATAGAGTATAGCGGCGCCGGCGACCAGGACAACTCCAACTCCGCCAATGAGCCATATCCACCAAGTTCCGCCGCCATTCGAGCCGGAGCTGTCATTATCGATAACATCCTGAGTATCAGGTTCGGCGGACTCGTCGGGCTCGTCGGAGGGGCTTTGCGATTCGTCGTCGATCACGGGGATGTCAACGGAAGGCTCGTCACTTGTAACGGGGTCGATTATGGTATTATCGAAGCTGGGGGTGGTGAAGGTAACCGGACTGATGGAAGCGACCGCGGCGGAGCCGAATGCGAAGCTTCCGGGGGTGGCGGTCGGCTCAAGGGTGGCAATATTTGAAGGGTTAGGCGTGGGTACGGTTGCAGAGCCTACGGCTATTCCGCCGAGCGCGACAGGATTCATATTATAGCTCACCTGTGCCGAGGAAGGCGTTTCCAAGATGGAGAACTGTATATCGTTGAGGGTCAGGGGACTGCCGTTGCTGTTGAGGATTTCAAACTCAAAGCTGAGGAACAGGCCGGAGACGTTGGAGCCATAGGTGTCCGCCCAGGCGAGGATTAAAAGGCCTTCCTCCGGCTGATTGAAGATCGGGGAACTCGCATCGGCAAAGAAGTCGGACAACATCATGTTGTTGTCGTCGGTGCGAACTCCTGTGAGCCTTACCGCGTCCGCGTCAAAGCGAAGCTCGAAGCTGAGGGAGTTTATCTGGGCTTCCCCGGTCAGCGTTGTTATAATGTCGATGTCCACGGCGACCGTATCGCCCACCGCGCCGCTAACTATCGGTGAGGAGAAGTCGATAATCGTATCATCCGCCGATGCAAGGGCTGAAAACGAGAATATGAGCGTCAGAGCCAGGAGGCAGGAAATAAGCTTCTTCATTCGTCTCATTTCTGCTCCTTCTTCCTGTTCTTGGTGACGGCAAAGATAACCCCGGCTATTACGGCAAGGAGCGCAATGCCGCAGACCATCCAAAGAATCCAATCGGTTGAGGAGGGTTCTGTGGGATCCTCAGGGGTTGATTCCTGGGTGTCGTCGCCGGAATCGGGAGCTGTCACATCGGAGCCGGAATCGTCGGCGGGTTCGCTCTCCGGGATATCTTCGACGGCGGTTCCGATAACCGGATCGCCTGCGGGGATAACGGGGTCGTCAATCGAGGCAATATCCTCAAGATCCATGCGCGACTGAACGGCGGTATCCGTATCATAGAACGAGGCGGAAATATTCGTTATTGCCAGCTCGCTTGCGCCGTCGGCTATCATCACAAACTCCAGCTCAAGCAATATACCGTTTTTGACAATTCCGTTAAGAGACAGTCCGGCGAAGTAATAAACTCCGTCCATAACGTTGTCCTGCGCATTCAGGTCGGAACCGAACACTTCGGAGGAATAGGAACTGCCGTCCATAACGGCTCCGTTGCAGGTTACTTCCGCCTGATTGAATGCCAAGTCGAACTCGATGGTTTCAAGGCTCGTTGTGGGCGTGGCCAAAGTCATTTCAATGTAGATTGGGACAGTAACGGTCTCCCCCGCCGCTCCTTCAACTTTGCCAACCTGGAGGGTCAGCGTGTTATCGACGCTACCGCCTTCGGTTGCAAATGCAGAGATCGGTATGAGCGCAAGGCACATAATAATTGTGAGAATCCTAATGACGCTTCTTTTCATAACTGAATGCCCTTTCCAAATAATGCAGATATTATATCGCAAGATTCCGCACTCGTCAAACTCCTTGTGAGAAAGTCACAAGGAGTTGACATTATTGTGCAGAAAATTCACATGGGAACGATTAAAAACAATGGCTTTTCGCTTACTGGCCGTAGCGATTCTGGGAGCTTCCGGCGATATAGCCGCTTTTTTCATAGATCATCACCCACTCCTTGAATCTCTGTAAAAAGTCCTCGTTATTGTTTGTTTTGGACATCATGGAGATGAACTGCTCCGTCACCTCGCCGTTGCCGCCCGAAGCCAAAGTTTTGCGCATCATATGCACCCCGTCCAGCTCCTTCTTGCTAAGCAACAAATCGTCCCTGCGCGTGCCCGACTTATATATGTCGATGGCGGGGAAAATTCGCTTTTCGGCAAGCCTGCGGTCGAGATGAATCTCCATGTTGCCCGTGCCCTTAAACTCCTCATAAACGATATCGTCCATGCGACTGCCAGTTTCGACGAGGGCGGTGGCGATCACGGTGAGCGAACCGCCGCCTTCGATATTTCGAGCCGCGCCGAAGAAGCGCTTGGGCTTATGCAGGGCTCCCGGATCCATGCCGCCGGAGAGCGTTCTGCCCGTCGGCGGGATAACGAGATTGTAGGCCCTTGTGAGCCTTGTTAAGCTGTCGAGCAGCACGACAACGTCCTTGCCCATCTCAACGAGGCGCATGGCGCGCTCGTGAACCATCTCAGCGATGCGGGTATGATGCTCAGGCAACTCGTCGAAGGTGGAAAACACAACCTCGCCGCGGGTACTGCGCTGTATGTCGGTAACCTCCTCAGGCCGCTCGTCTATGAGCAGGATGATCAGGTGCGCTTCGGGATAGTTGTCGGAGATGCCGTTTGCAATCTGCTTTAAAAGCGTCGTCTTGCCCGCTTTCGGCTGTGAAACTATCATGGCGCGCTGACCCTTGCCGATCGGGGCGATAAGGTCGATAAGCCGGACGGCAAGGTTGTTTGCGCGGCCGCTGACCTCAAGGGTATATCTCTCCTCGGGGAATATAGGGGTGAGATCCTCGAAACGGATGCGTTTTGGGCCGTCCTCGGCAGTTTTGCCGTTGACCTTGTCTACCGCCATCAGCGCCTCAAAGCGATCGCCCTCGCGCTGTTTGCGCACGCGGCCGAAAACCTGGTCGCCGTTGCGAAGCCCGAACCTGCGAATCTGAGCCGGAGCAACATAGATATCGTTTTGCCCGGCAAAATAGTTGTTTACGCGCAAAAAGCCATAGCCCTCGCTCATAATCTCAAGGATGCCCAAAGCCTCGCGGGACTGAGCCAGCACGTCCGGGTCGGGCGAGCGGAACTCAATTTTGTCGGTTCTTTCGTGGCTGTTACCGTGATAGTATGAATTATGCCGTTGCTGATAGGGGGTGCGCGGTTGGTATTCGTTGCGCATCTTGCGGGGGATGTATTCGCCCTTTGTGGGGGCGGAATCGGAGCGTCCCTGGAAAGTTTCCTTAGGTTTCGCCTTGGGCTCCTCAGCGGGAAGGCTTTCCCGGGCGGGAGTTTCCGGCTTGGAGGGCGGCGGCTCCACGGGCGCGACTTCCGCCGCAGGCTCAGGCTTTGCGCTCACCGTCGGCTCAACCTTTGCTTTCGCCGCCTTTCTGCCCGCAGGCTTTTTTTGCGGCGCTTTGCTCCTCTCTAAAATGAGATCGCATAGCTCCGCTTTTCTATATTTTACGATGGATTTTATTCCGGCTTCCTTTGCAAGTTCTCTTAGTTCAGGTAGTTTTTTCTCAAGCAATTCTTCGCGCGTCATGAAACGCCTCCTAAAATGAAATAATGGTTGGAACAATTCTTACAGACTTGTCAACGTTATTGTATGTTGAAATCTTCGCGTTGTCAAGCAAAAGCTCCAAAATAGAGAAAATTTAATAATTTTCGTGATTTTTCTAAAACGAGTTTATGCGATTTCAATCTCATCGTCGCGCATAACGAGCCGGTGCGCCGCAAGCTCGTTTACGCTGCTGCGGTGCGAGATGATAAAGCAGGTTCGTCCGCTTTCCTTTATGTTGGTCAGAAGCCTTATCTCCGTCGCCTCGTCGAGCGCGCTCGTCGCCTCGTCCAATAGCAGTACAGGAGCGTCGTACAGAAGCGCCCGCGCAACGGCAATCCTCTGCGCCTGTCCCTCGGAAACGCCCGCACCGTCCTCCATAAGCAGGGTGTCAAGCCCGTTTTCGAGGGTTTCCACAAAATCGTCGAGGCAAGCGAGCTTTAGCGCCGCAATCACCTGCTCATCGGATTTTCCGCCCGCAAACAGGGTAACATTATCCCGTATCGTACCCGCAAACAGCAGATTGCCCTGCGGCACATAGGAGAAGAAGCGCCGCGTCCTTGGCGAAACCGGATATTGGTTTCCGTCGGCGCATTCGAGAATCAGCTCCCCCGCGCTCGGCTTGTACAGCGCGAGCAGGAGCTTCATCAGGGTTGATTTGCCTATACCGGATCTTCCCGACAGCGCAACCAGCTCGCCCCGGTTGACGCTTAGGCTAAGATTTTCCAATACCGGCTCGTTATCCTGATAACGGAAACACAGGTCTTTGGCGGTCAGCCTCGAAAACTCCGCGCAATTATAAACTGTATCGTCAGTTTTCTCCGAAACTTCGTCCTCCAGCGTTTCAAGCTCCATCAGCCGCTCCGCCGAAACCAGCATCGAATAGATGCGCGGCATAACTTCGGTCATGCCGGCGAGCGGACTGCGCACCTGCGATACGAGCTGTAAAACTGCGGTCAGCGTTCCATAGTCGAAGCCGTCGATATAGATGAGCGCATAGCCGCCCCAGCCAAGCGCTATGACATAGACGAGGGCGAAAGCGACTCCGAGACCGATATGCGCAAGCGCGGAAAAGCGCAGATGCTTCAGCTTTGCGCGAATCGTATTGTCCTGATAGTCGCGGAGCTTGTCTGAAAATATCTCGCTTGCGGAAAACGCCTTTACAACCGGAAGGTTTATTAGCGTCTCCTGCATGAACCCGCGCGTCTTCCCCACCGCTTCGCGCACCCGCCGTTGCAAGCGCTTTAAAGGCCCGCGAAACAACAGCATACACAGGCACATAATCACCGCGAAGCCAACCAGCAGAAGAATCAGCTCCCAGCTCAAAAATGAAAGCACTATCCCCGCCGCGAGTATCCTGACCACCATGGAAACGACGTTTGGGACGAGGCTCATTGCGATGCTTGCCACTACATCGACGTCCGCGGTTATGCGGTTCATCAGCTCGCCGCTGTGATAGGCGCGCACCGCGCTAAAGTCCTTTTTGAACAGCTTCTCCATGATTCGCTGTTTCATCTTTGCGGTAAAGCGAATCTGCGCGGCTCCCACAACGCGCCTGTTGATATAGCTCAAAAGGTACTGCATGCCGATGAGCGTTGCGAAAACGGCAAATTGCGCCCACATCTCCTGCGCATTTTTGGCTACTGCGGCGTTTATCATGTCGCGCAGGAACAGGGTCATTATAACTCCGCTGATAACGGAAATCGAGGACAGCGCCGTTGAAAAGAATATCCAGCGCCACTGGCCATTCAGCACCGATATAATCCACTTTGCGGTTTCCTTGTCGTTCTCTCTTTTCATTTTCTAAGACGCATCTTTCTTAAAATCTTGCCGGCAAAACGCCGGACGGCGAAATAAGCGCGCTTGAACAGGAGCCTCTTTAAGCGCCGTTTTGCATATTTTATGTACTCCTTGTCCGATACCGCGGTTCTCTTTCCGTCCCAGTCGAATTCGGTTACCACGCCTATAACCTGCGCATGGGAGATTGGAGTTTCTATCGACAACTGATTGTCCCCGCACATTCGATAGCTCCCGTCACGATTTATCCCGACGACGCGATGCAGAACAAATTGCCCGTTCACCCTGCGATAGAGCGGCATATCCAGGAGCTTTAGCTTCGCGGGCGCGGGCGAGATGCGAACCTCGGAGTCGCGGATTAGCGGGAGCATACTCGTTCCGTGCGCGGTAAACTCAAAGGATGAGCCTTCGCTGATCTTTTCAAGCATCAGCGGCAGGCAGTCATCGAGCGAAATATGCTTAACCTTATTTACGCTCATCTCACTCATGCGGCCTCATCCCCTCGTAAGCTGTGAGCGCGGCAGACGGCGAGGTATTGCATTTTAGAAGATAGATGGGCGCCTCTTTAATCAGCGCGTCCATATAGTCCAGGATGCGAATGCCGCCTTCATCGCTCAAAGGCCGGATTGTTTGATCGAGGATGCGCCTAAGCGCGCTCGCAACGTTGGTTATGCGCTCGATCGAATTGCTCTTGGCCTGCTCTAAAAAAGCAATCGCCTGCAAGGGAACTCGAACGTTTCGGCTCAAATCATGCTTGCCCGAAAAGGGAGTTCCGAAGGCATATGCCCTCCCGTCTATGAGCCTTATTGCCGGCTTGTCGTCATTGAGGATGAAAGCGTCTTTAAAGGCTTGTAGCCATAGTTGCGTATGCGTGGACTTTCCCGTTCCGCAAGCCGCCGAAAACAGATAGGCGCGCCCGTCCTTAACCACGGCGGACGCATGAATCAAAAAGCCGCTGTGCCGCACAAGCTCCGTATAGTAGTCCAAACCCGCCGCGATATATTCGCAGTATGCCTGGCTGATGTTTGGATTTATCAGTTTCACCCTGTTCAGGCGCTCATCGTCGAGATTGATTCTGATATCTGAAACGCCGTCGCCGTCATAGCGGTATGCCTCCGCCCGCGAGCTCAACGGCTCGAAGCGCGGCGACATTTCAACCAATAAATCACCTATTTTGTAGCGCCTGTATTCCATGGCTACATTATACAGTACGCTTTTAAAACTTACAAGAGCAAAAGTTTTGGATAGCGTTACAAGAGGCGACACCTCTTTTTGACGTCGCCTCTGTAACCGCCTTTTTGTGTTAGTCCTTTTCAGCCTCGCTCTTTGATGAACGAGTTATTTGACCGTTAGTCCAGCTTCTCCGGTTCGCCGTATTCCACGCCGAACGTTTCAACCCGGATGCTCTCGATGACCTGATCTGTCGTCGGCCTGTCAGACGAATCGGTATCGACCGTGGCTATCCTGTCGACAACCGCCAAGCCCGACGTAACCCGCCCAAACGCCGCATAGCTTCCGTCCAGATGCGGACTGTCGGCATGGCAGATGAAGAACTGACTGCCCGCGGAATCATATGCCTGCGAGCGTGCCATGGAAATAACTCCACGCTCGTGGGAGATGTCGTTTTGAACTCCGTTCAGCGAAAATTCTCCGGCTATCGTATAGCCGGGGCCGCTGTACCCAGTTCCATCGGGGCAACCGCCCTGAATCATGAAGTTCTCGATTACACGATGAAAGATCAAACCGTCATAGAATCCGCTGTTGGCGAGATAAATGAAGTTCTTGACCGACTCGGGAGCAATATCGGGATAAAGCTCCAAAGTAATTATACCTCCGTCCGCCATCGTAATTGTCGCAACGGGATATTCGTTAGTATCCACACCAGAATCCTCCTTGTTACCATCATCAGGGTCGGTCGCAGACGAATTTTCGCCATTGCCTCCGCAACCTACCGCCAGGGCGAGAACCAGAATTATTGCAAGAAACAGAACCCGCTTTTTCATCATCTTTCTCCGCAAATTGATTAGCTGTCGTACTGCGTGTTAACGTATTTCAGTCCTGCCGCGTCGGCATAGATACGGATGAAGTTCTCCGAAACAGGGGAACGGAAGCGAGGCGCCAAAGCTAAGAAGCCCCAGTTGAAATTGTCCAAATTGGCGTCGTCGATCACCTTGTGCTGAAGCTCTGAGTAGCCTTGCTCAGCGAGCAGGGATTCGGGGACTATCGCCGCGACCTTTCCATCCTTCGCCAAACGCAACAGGGTATCGGGCCGGCTGCAGTTTGCATGGAGCCACAGCGTTCCGCCCGCGCGCTTCATTGCACCGCGCAGAGGTAACGCATAGTTGTTCAGCACCGCAAGCGGTAGCCCGTTAAGGTGCTTGCAATTAATCGCCTTTGCCCTGAATTTGGTATCAAAGCCTGCATCCTTGCTGTACGCCGCGACGAGCTTTTCGTTCTTTGAAAATACCGCATCGAAGTTTTCGGGGAAAGCGCCGAACTGATGCAGAATGCAAATTTCGACCTTGCCCGCCTGGAGCATCCTCGCGAGCTCTTCCGGCTCATCCTCAACGATCACGATATCCACCTTGGGATACTTTTCGGTGTACTGCTTGATAACCGAATACAGATTGTCGCTGATGACCGAAGGAGATACTCCGATTCTGAGGGTACCGGTTGCGCCGGTGAATCCGCTGGCAATCTCATTCTTAGCGTCGGTCTCCATCTCGATGATCCGCTTCGCCTTGCGATAGAGAATGCTTCCCGCGTCGGTAAGCTCCAGCCTCCGCGAGCCGCGGTGGAAAAGTCGCGCACCGAAAATCTCCTCAAGCGCTTTCACCTGATTGCTCAGCGCGGGTTGAGCAATGCGAAGTTTTCTCGACGCCGCCGTGAGGCTCCCCTCCTCGACGATTGCCACATAGTTGTAATAGTATTTGATGTTCATTTTGCCTCTCTCCTTTCGCACATTAACTTATATTAACAAAACATACCTTTGTTTGCAACATGAAAATAAGACTGTTCACAACTTTTTTCATATTCGAATCAGTTCTATTACAAATTAACATAAATTTAACTGCTACTTTGCCCGACCGCCGCCTTTGCCCCCCTTTTTGACTTGAATTGGGGAGGAAAGTCGTGTATAATACGCGTATGGATAAAATTATCGAGGGATTTAGAAGTTTTCATCCGCTGTCATACAGCGCTTTTGCAATATACGGCATTCTTGTGGTATATATCGCCGCCATAATCCTGAGCCGTCAAAAAAAGGTGGAGTGGATGCGCTTGATTCCTGCCATGATCTTCTCTTTCGTCGGGCTGGCGATAGGCGCGAAGCTCTTTGGCATCATCTCCTATGCAACCTATTACTACCAAGATGGCGGAACGGGGATAGTGGAGCTGTATACGCGGTCGGGGTTTGTCTTTTACGGCGGGCTTTTGGGCTATCTGCTCTCCCTCTCCTTTTTGCTCCCCCGCTTCTTTAAGGGCTCGGACTATTCGATTCCCAAGGATATAGCCGCGGCGACGATTCCGCTTTTTCATGGCATCGCCCGCATCGGCTGTTTTTTCGGCGGGTGCTGTTACGGGCTTCCCTATGATGGGCCGCTGTGCATCCATGTAATCATAGACGGGGTTGAAACGACCCATTTCCCCGTCATGCTGATAGAGTCGGCTTTCAACTTCCTGCTCTTTGCCGCCCTGCTTGTCCTGCTTTTTAAATTTGAACGCACCCGCGGTAAGCTGACTTCGATATACCTTTACAGCTATTCGATCTTCCGCTTCATAATCGAGTTCTTTCGCGGCGACGAGGTTCGCGGCGGGTTCGGCCCTCTTTCATTCTCGCAATATGTCAGCATCATAATCCTCGTATGTCTGATTGTTTCCGAAGTTAAAGCCATAAAGAGAAGAAAAGCCTCCGCCTAACGACTGCAAAAAAGAGGTTTTTAGATCTAATACGGGGCATGATTCGTCCCCTTCTTTTTGCGCATAAAAAAATATCAAACTTTTTTCAAATTAGCCCTTGACTCTCCCCTTACGTCAGGGTTTATACTTCGATTTGGAGGTGATGATATGGAATATGGTATCGGAGAAACCGCCAAGATGTGCGGGATAACGGTGAAAACCCTGCGCCATTACGATAGAATCGGGCTTTTGCATCCCGACAGGGTCAGCGAGGCGGGATATCGTTTCTATGGGGAGCGGGGGCTTGCCCGCCTGCAAACTATACTCTTTTACCGCGAGCTGGACTTCCCACTCGCGGAAATAAAGGCTATGCTATGCGGCGACAACTTTGACGACAAGCTTGCGATGCAACGTCAGCTTGAGTTGTTAATGATGAAGCGCGAAAGGCTCGACAACCTTTGCGCGCTACTCAACAGAATATTGAAAGGAGAAAAAATTATGAATTTATCAGCGTTTGACAACGGAAAGATTGAAAGGTTAAAAAAGGAGTATGCCGAGGAGGCGAAGGCGCTCTACGGCAACACGGGCGAATGGGCTCAAAGCGAGGCCCGCGCTCAAAAAAGGGACTCGGAGCAAACCGCATCCGCAAACTCCGAGGCGGAAGGCATATTCTCGGCATTTTCCGCGCTTTTGCCGGGCAGTCCCTCGGACGAAGCCGCGCAGGAGCTTGTTAAAAGGTGGCACGACCACATCAACCGCCATCATTATGACTGCAGTTTAGAGGTCTTTCAAAGCCTCGGTCAAATGTATACTGCCGACGAGCGCTTTTACAATTATCTGGACTCCTTTGGTAAGGGAACGGCGGAATTCATGTCGGAGGCTATCGAGATATACTGCCGGAAAAACGGAAACAACATTGAATAAGATGCGTATCGGCGCTTGCGGGTAAAAAAGGGGGGCTGAATCCGCTCAGCCCTCCGTAAGCCGCAAAAACGCCGTCATGCCGCCGGTTTTGCCCTTGTCGCGGCGGTGCGAAAACAGGCGGTCGTCCTCGGCGGTGCAAACGCCCATGAACTCGATGTTGGAAAGCTCAACCCCGGCCTCAACAAATTGCTTTGCCGCTACCTGCCACAGATCTATGGTGGGCCTTCCCCGCTCGTTCTCGCCCCGTATCTCTATATCGGGAAACGCCGTTTCAAACAGCTCAGCCACATCCTCCCCCACCTCAAAGCATCTTGGGCAAATCGACGGGCCAATCCCCACAAGGATATCCGATGCGTTCGCGCCGTAGCTCTCACATAGTTTTTTTATCAAGTTTATCCCAATCCGGTTTAGCGTGCCGCGCCAGCCGGCATGAGCCAGCCCGATACTGCGCGTCCTGGGATCGTAGCAATAGAAAGCCATGCAGTCGGCATGCCCGGTCATCAAGGTTACGCCGGAATCGTTGGTAACAAGCCCGTCGCACGGGGGCAAAGGCGGCAGTTCACAGCCTCTTTGGCAGTCGCTCCGGTCGACCTTGCGAATGGTTGTTCCATGCTCATAGGTATCCATAACCATGCTTGCGAACGGAATCTTTGCGGCGGCGCAGAATATCCGGTAATTCTCAAACACGCGGTTGCGATCCTCGGGGCGGGTGAAGCTTAGATTGAGCGAAGAAAAGCAACCCGTGCTTACTCCACCGGTTCGAGCCGAAAAGCCGTGATCTATGCCGCTTTGGGCTAAAAACGAGGGTAGGCGGTATATCCCTACCTCGCCAACTGCGTCAAAGCGAAAACCTGTTTTGTATTCAAGTCTCATTTTTCGTCCAGAAGCCGCTGAAGCTCCTGCATAAAGGTTTGCGTGTCCTTGAACTCGCGGTAGACCGAAGCGAAGCGCACATAGGCTACCTCGTCGACCTCCTTGAGCTTCTTCATAACCAGCTCGCCGAGCTGGCGCGTAGATATCTCGGCGTCAAGGATATTGTTGACCTCGCGCTCGATCTCGCTTGCCATGCGATTTTGAACCTCGGCGGGAATCGGCCGCTTTTCGCAGGCCTTCCTTATACCGTTCCTTATCTTTTCGGCGTCAAAAAGCTCGCGGCGGCCATCGCGTTTTACAACCATAACCGGGTTTTCCTCGATGCGCTCAAAGGTGGTGAACCTTCGGCCGCAACTGATGCACTCGCGCCGGCGGCGAATAGAGCTTCCATCCTCCGAGGGTCTGCTGTCAATCACCTTGCTGTCAACGCTACTGCAATAACGGCATTTCATAACTTGTCCTCCAACCGTACTAATGCGGCATCCCGCTTAGCCATTATATCACAAAAGCGGCGGCAGCTCCACTAAAATTACATCCTCCCCAAATTTTTTTATGTGGCAAAACGGAATGCAAACGTTTTCTCCGCATTTCAGTATCCCGAGCATCTTCGTTTCGCCCGGAACTATAATAGAAAGGATTGTTCCTGTGCATACGTCGATCTCAAGATCGCAAATATGCCCCAGCCTTGCGCCGTCGCGCACGTTTATTACCTCCTTGCGCTTCAGGTCGCAAAAAGTCGTTCTAATCTCCATAAGTCACCTCCCTTGATTATCCTATTGCGCTTCTCGTCAATTATTCCAAATTACCGTTGACTTTCGACAGGTGAATTGATAAAATTGGAGCATGAAAAAGGTTGGGGGGCTTATATTAATACTGATCTTTGGGATAGTTCTCATCTGCTGTTCAAGCTCCGGCAATGTGGCTGTCAATTCCGAAACCGGCTTGGAATCCGCGCCGCCTTCGACTCAGGAGGAGGTGGTCGTAGTTCCCCCGGTATACACGCCAACGGCTACTCCCGCTTCCACTTTACCGCCCACTCCAACTCCATCCCCCTCCCCTACCCCTGCGCCCACGCCTTTTACGATGGTGTGGATAACCGATACGCAGTCCGTAGTTTTCACCGAAAAGACCCAGCATGTGTTTCCTGAGATGCTCGACTGGATCGTTGAGAAGCAGGAAGAACTTGATATAGTAGCCATGCTTCACACCGGCGATATAACCGAAAACGGTTGGCGCGCCGATCACTGGGCAATATTTGAACCCCATCTGCACTCCCTCGACGGCAAAATCCCCTATCTTATGATAGCCGGCAATCATGACATTGGCATGCGGCTAAAGGATTATACCGCCTTCTTGGATCGCGAATTTGTTAAACAGGCGGTTGCCGAGGAGCGCGCTTATTTGGACGGGCGCGGTATGTATTTGACCTTCAGCGGCGGCGGTTGCGATTTTATCGCGGTTGGGCTGGGCTGGAACACCACCGATGACGAGGCGCTGAGCTGGGCAAAATCCATTTTTGACGCTCATCCCAATCATATAGGAATACTTCTGTTGCATTGGTATCTCGACGGCGAGCAGATAAGCATCCTGGGGCGGGAGATAAACGATAAGCTTGTCTCGCTCTGTCCCAATCTGCGGCTGGTTCTTTGCGGTCATGTTATGAAAGGCCTTTATGTGAGTTTTGAGTTCGACGACGATGGCGATGGTCAAACCGACCGTATTGTGCATGCCATGCGGCATAACTATCAAAGCGATATTGTAAAGGTCGGCTATCTCCGAACCCTTGTTTTCGACCCCTTAACCCGCAGTATCACCGTCGATACCTACTCGCCGGTGCTTGACGATTATATCTATTTTGACGACGACCCCGAAGCTGACCGTTTCGTTATCGAAAACGGCTTTTGACGATTTAGGACAAGTCACGCATTTTCTTCCGTTGCAATACAATGTAGCATAACTTGCACTTGGAGGAATCGCATGAATCAACAAAATTATAAAAATGCGGGCGCCTGCTGTTTTTCACAAAGAGCGCCCGTCGTGGATCCCCAAAGCGTAGACAAGGTTGTTGCGGCAGGCGAGGTTTGCTCTGACAGCACTTGTCCGCTGATAACTGAGAGCGGTGGCTGTCGGCTTGCGATGATTTATTTCCCATCGCAGGCATATAAGGCGGGTTACTGCCCGAACGAAGCTATGCAAATGGGAACGCTGTTTCCCGAGCTGGTTTCTCCCTATGAACGGAGGTGCTGTAATGGAAATGAACGATAAAGCTCTGCTCCGTTTGATTAAGGAAGCTCAGTTCGCCTGTGTTGAACTGCAGCTCTATCTCGATACCCATCCCGACGATGCGGCGGCAATGGATGACTACCGTTGTTACAGCGATAAACTGGCGATGCTCATGGCGCGCTATGAGCAGGAATACGGCCCGCTTATGAATTTCGGGCACTCCGTAAGCGATACGGGAAGCTGGGTCTATCAAAAATGGCCGTGGGAACTATAAGGAGGCTACTATGTGGATTTATCAAAAACAATTAGAATTCCCGGTTAACATAACCAAGCCCGACCCTAAGATGGCAAAACTGCTGATGGCGCAATACGGCGGGCCCGATTCCGAACTCGCCGCCGGTCTGCGCTATCTCACCCAACGCTACTCGATGCCCGACGACCGCGTCCGCGCAACGCTGACGGATATTGGCAC
>JAUNBM010000007.1:19889-60901 GCA_030527115.1 Clostridia bacterium | reverse complement strand
CCATATTTAGGGATTCTTCATCTCATTGTCAGGGTTTTGCTTGCAAAAGTCGGGAAGAATTTTGGAAACGGGGGCAGGGGGCTTTTTTAGCGGGGGATTTTGTGGTACAATTAAAAGAAAAAGGGGAACTACGATGCGTCTTTTTATCGCCGTGCCGCTCCCAAAGGAAATCCAAACCCGCGTTTTCAATTTTGAGCGACAGCTCATGGAAAGGTGCGAGGAGGGAAGATTCGTCCCGCAGGGAAATTTTCACATCACGCTCCACTTCTTTGGAGAGACTAACGAGCTCGCGCCCATCTGCAACGCCATGCGGGAGACGGTTAAGGATGCGCGCCCGTTTCTGCTAAACCTTGCGGACTACGGCTATTTTGCGCACGGCGGGGCGCGAACGAGCTTTTTGAAGGTCGGCGGCAACTTGAGCGAGCTTTTCAGAATACACAGCATACTCGAATCCGCGCTCTGGGAGCGGGGTTTTGCCAAGGGGCGCGGCAGGTTACAGCCGCATATAACCCTGGCGAGGGCGGTTAAACATGGGGACTTGAGCGGGCTTGAAGCGCCGAACGACGGTTTTTGGGTGAAAAGCATCGTGCTTTTCGAGAGCCGCCGCGAAAAGGATCGGCAGGTTTACTTGCCGGTGCACACCGAGAGCTTTTGACGGGAGGAACGATGGGCGGACTGTTGATAGTGCAGGGCAGGGCGAACAGCGGCAAGCGAGCGTTTTTGAAAAAACGTCTGTTGGAGTGCATGAAACAGGGCAAGAAAGCCGTCTTTCTCGTTCCCGAACAAGCCACCTTTGAGACGGAGCGCGAGCTTGCGCGGGAGTTCTCGGGCCTGCTCGGAATCGAAGTTTTGAGCTTTTCGCGGCTCTGCGAGCGAATCCTGTCGGAGACGGAGCAGTCGTTGCCCTATCTGTCCGCTCAGGGCAGGAACATGGTTATCCGCAGGGCGATAATCAAGCGCCGCGAGGAGCTTCTGCTCTATGGCGCGGTCGCGCAAAAAAATGCCTTTGCCGACAGGATAGACGCGCTGATTTCCCAATTCAAGCAGGCGAAGATAAGCCCGCAACAACTGAGCGCCGTTTTGGATGAACTTGAGCCCCGTTCGCTTCTGTATCAGAAACTGCACGACATTTGCCTGCTGTATGAGACGAGCGAGGACTATCTGCAAACGCGGTATCTGACCGCCAACGATGAGCTTGCCCTGGCGGCGGAGCGGTTTTGCAGTTCGCACTACTTAGGCAAGGAGTTTTTCATAGACGGGTTTGACAATCCGAGCCGGGCGGTCTACGATTTTATGGAGCTGTTGCTCAGCCAAAGCGCGCGGGTTACAATTTCGCTCCGAATCGACCCACAGGCGGACGAGCCGCTGTTTCAGCCCGATATGCGGGCGCGGGACAGGCTCGTTGCCCTTGCCGTCCAACAGTCCGTTCCGGTTGCGTTTGTCGATATGCCGTCTAAACAAATATGCGGCGCGCTCGACCATATGGAGCGCTTCCTGTTTGCATCGGAGCCGCAGGCCTTTTTGGAGGACTCCGGCGAGATTTCGCTATTCACCCTCCCCGATCGGCGCAGTGAGGCGGGATTTATAGCGGATATGGTGCTAAAGCGCGTCCGCGAGGGCAAAAGATACCGCGATATTGCCGTTATTTGCCCGGATCTTTCCAACTACGGAGAGCTAATCAGGCGAGCCTTTTTGAAGCGGGGTATCCCGCTGTTCTATGACGCGCGCGCGCCGCTCGGCGTTCAGCCCGCCGCCCGGTTCGTCCTTCTTGCCATCCGCGCCGCAAGCGGGGGCTATAATATAAAGAATGTTCTCGCGCTCGCCAAGAGCGGCTTTTTGCGCCTCGACTTGAGCGAGGTGGAAATATTTGAAAACTATGTTTTGCGTTACGGGATTTTCGGCTCCGCGCTGATTAAGCCGTTCGACTTTGGGGAGATACCTGCGGAGGCGGAGAAGGTGCGGGCGGAGCTGATAGAGCCGCTCTCCAGGTTGCACGAGGGCTTGCTCAATAAAACCGTGGCGGACAAGACGCGGGCGGTTTTGGGCTATCTGGAGGATACCGGCTTCTTTGAAACGCTTAATATGCGCGCCGAGGAACTGCAGTCCGAGGGGCGGGGTGCGAAGGCGCAGTTGCTCCTGCAGATACAAAGCGTCCTGTCGGAGCTGTTCGCTCAGCTTGAGGTGATTCTGGGCGGTGTTTCGGTTTCGATGGCGGAGTTTTTAACCATGACGGAGCAGGGCATGGCGGCTTACGATATCGGGGTTGTGCCCGACAGCTTTGACGCTGTGACGCTCGGAGATGTGGAGCGAAGCCGCCTGCTCAGCCGGGACACGCTCTTTATCATCGGGGTCAACGAGGGCAGTTTTCCTCGCGCGCAAAGCGACGATGAAATCCTTGGCGATGCGGAGCTGGGCAGGATGGAGGAACTGGGGCTTCCGGTTTGGAACGACGCCTACGCCCGCGCCCAAAATGACAGGTTGGAGCTGTATTCCCTGCTTACGAGGGCAAGGGAGCGGCTGTGTTTGACCTTTGCCGCCTCCAATGCCGGGGAGGCGCTGTCGCCGTCGCTGTTGATAGCGCGGCTGAGGAGCATCTTTCCGAATCTGACCATCGGAAGGGCCGACGAAACCGAGTTGCCGCTGTGCCGTAGCACGGCGTTTTCGCGGCTGATAAGCGAGTACCGGCTCTATGGCAGGGAGGGCGCGCACACGGAGCTGTTGCCCGCGCTTATCGAGGCGTTTTCAAACGATGAGAGCTACAGGCTCACGCTGTTGCGAATCCTATCCGGGGAGCTTTTGAACTTCTCGCCCGCCGCGCTTGGGAGAGCGACTGCGGAAACGCTCTACGGTAAAAGCGTCAGGATGAGCGCGAGCCGCCTGGAGCAGTTCAACAGGTGTCCCTTCGCCCATTTTGGAAACTATGGGCTAAAGGCCGAGGAGCGGAAGGTTGCGAAGGAGGACTTGAAGGACGTCGGCTCCTTCGTTCACGAGGTTCTCGACGCTTTTGTTAAGTATATAAAGGAAAACAATCTCGACTGGAACGAAATCGACGACGAGCGCGCCGACGCCATAGTGGACGGGCTTTTGCCGGCGAGGGTCGAAGCGCATAACGACGGGATATTGCTCAGGAATGTCCGGCTCAAGGAATCGCTGTTCCTGCTCGAAATAAGGATAAAACTCGCCTGCCGTTCCATAGCAAAGCAGGTTCGGCTGTCCGCCTTTGCCCCGCTCAAAACCGAGTTTCGGTTCGGGGGCGACAAGCTCCCGCCCATCCGGCTGACGACCGACGGCGGCCGTCCGGTTGAGCTTAGGGGAATAGTTGACCGCATCGACTTTGCCGAGGTAGAGGGGGAAACCCTGCTTCGCGTGGTGGATTACAAGCTGGGAAACCGAAAGCTTGAGCCGGAGAAGATTGAGAGCGGCGAGACCTTACAGCTTCCGCTGTACTTAAAGGCGGCAAAAAGCCTCGGCGGCGAGGGGGCGGGAATGTATTATATGCCGACGACCATGCCGGTATCGGATTCGGAGCAGGAGGAGGACGCGGTTCACAGGCTGTACGGCGTTACCGCTTCCGACGAGGTAGCGATTGAGGCGACCGAAAGGATACGCAACAAAAAATCGGAATATATCGGCGGCCTCAGCTTCAAGGACGGAGCCGCTTCGGGCGCGGTTTGCAGTCGCGAGGAGCTGAACCATATAGTCGAGCTTGCCACCGTGGTGGCTTCGGCAACCGTAGACCGAATGTACACGGGCGAGGCGCGGGTTTATCCCACAAAGAGCGCTTGCGACTACTGCCCCTATCTCTCGGTATGCCGCTTCGATCCCGAGCTGGGCGGAAGGACGCGCATGGTTGCGCCCAAGCGCATAGCGGATATCGTGGGGAGGGACGAGACATGAGGTGGACGAACGCACAGCAAAGAGCAATCGAGCTTAGCGGCAACGGAATAGTTTCGGCGGCGGCGGGCGCGGGCAAGACTGCGGTTTTGACCGAGCGGGTGGTGCGGCTCTGCATGAAGCGGGTTCCGCTCTCCGCGATGCTCGTTTTAACGTTTACACGGGCGGCGGCGGCGGAGATGAAGGAGCGGATAGCCGCGTCCCTGCAGGCGGCGGCAAGGGCGGAGCGGGATCCCGAAACGAAGCGCTTTCTTGCCGAACAGGCGGACAGCATCGGCTCAAGCAATATTTCCACGATACATTCGTTTTGCCGGCGGGTAATCACGCGGCATTTTCAAGCCGCCCGGCTTTCTCCGGCTGGACGAACGATGGAGGAGGGCGAGAGCAAGGTTATGCGCGCCGAAGCCATGGACAGGGCGCTTGGCGAGCTGGCGGCCGGGGAGGCGGAGACCTACCGGAGGCTTGTGGCAAGCTTTGATTCCGAGGCGGCGGCTTCGGCGGCGGCACAGCGGCTCTATGAGTTTTTGTCCGCGCTCCCCGAGCCCTTGAACTGGCTGGAGGCGGCAGTATCGGAGACGGAGGACGAGGCGGGCCTTCTGCGCGATAAGGAGCGGCTCTTGGAACTTTATTGCGAGGAGCTGTATTTGGCGGCGGAGGACTTCAAAGCGGCGCGGCGAACGTTGTCTCCTGCGATGGAGGTTCAAAGGGCGCTGCTCGACGACGAACTGGCAAGGATCGGCGCCGCGCTGATTCAAACGAGGCTGGAAGATTACATGGAGGCGTGCGAGGCGGTTCCCTTTGACACCCTCCGCTTTCCGAAGGGCACGACCGACGCCGATAAAAAGCCGGTTCAGAATGCGCGGGACGAGGTGAAGCGGGTGATTCGCCGCCAGCAAAAGCGGCTGGGCGATATCAACGAGCAGGCAAGGTTGCAAAAGCGGGCGGCAACCGGATTGAGGGCTCTGCAACGGCTGACGGTAAAGTTTGCCGAGGTCTATTCCGCGATGAAGGAACAGAAGCAGGTTTTGGATTTTTCCGACCTGGAGCATATGGCGCTTAAGGTATTGAAGGACGAGCGGATTCGGGACGAATACCGCGAAAGGATCAGGGAGATAATCGTCGATGAGTACCAGGATGGGAACCATGTTCAGGAGGCAATTTTGCAGGCGGTAAGCCGGGGCGGGAACATCTTCTTGGTGGGCGACGTCAAACAGTCGATATACGGCTTCCGTCAGGCCGAGCCGAGGCTGTTTTTGAATAAGCTTTCGGAATATCAAAGGGTGGAGCTTTCGGAGAATTTCCGAAGCAGCGAGCAGGTTTTAAACGCCGCCAACCATGTGTTTAAAAAGCTGATGCGGCGGCCCATCTCGCCCCTCGATTATGACGAGGCTTCGGCGCTGAAGGCAGGGATGGAACAGCCCGAAGGGCGGGTTTCGCTCCATCTGATAGAGAGCGCGAGCGAGCGCGACGGCGACGAGCTGAAAAACAGCGAATTTCAGGCGAAGCTCGTGGCAAAGACCATAGCCGAGCGAATCGAAAGCAACAACTATGAATACCGCGACTTTGTGATTCTGCTTAGAAACATGACTCACGCTAATCAATGGGTGCGGACGCTCGCGTTGCAGGGCATTCCGGCATACGCACAGGCTTCCGGGGGCTATTTCGACACCATGGAGGTCAAAATTGCAATCAACCTGTTGCGGCTCATAGATAACCGGCGGCAGGATATTCCGTTGCTGTCCGTTATGCGCTCGCCGTTCGGCAATTTTTCCGACGAGGAGCTTGCCCGGCTTCGCATAGGACGTCCCGATGGGGATATTCTCGACTGCCTGCTCGCGGCGGAGGAGCGCAACGAGGAGAAGGCCGTGGGCTTTTTGAATATGCTCGACCGGCTAAAGAGGGAGAGCGGACTTTGCACCTTGAGCGAGCTGATAGCGGAGATTTTCGATGAAACGAGCTTCTATGACGAGGTGGGAGCGGTTTTTGGGGGCGCTCAGCGCCAGGCGAATTTGAACGCGCTGATCGACCGGGCGGCGGAATTCGACGCCTCGATGGGCGGCGGGATAACGGAGTTTTTAGAATACCTCGAAAGCGTTGAGAAAAACGCAAAGACCGGCGCTTCGCAGACGGCGCAAAGCAACGTCGTTAGAATTATGACCATGCACCGGGCGAAGGGTTTGGAATTTCCCGTGGTGTTTTTAGGCAACCTGGAGGCAGGCTTCGGCAACAGGGGGCCTCAGGAGGTGCTGAGGCTCAACAGCAGCTATGGGATTTCGATGCGCTTTGTCGATCCAATCAAGCGCGTGCGCTATGAGCCGCTTCGATTTGAAGTTTTAAAAAAGGAGGCGCGAAAGAGCTTAATCGAGGAGGAGACGCGGCTCTTGTATGTCGCCATGACCCGCGCCAAGCGCGAGCTTTTCATGGTTGGCAGTATGAAAAACGCCTTTGAAGCCGTACAAATGCCCGCGCCCGCCTCGCTGGCAAGGCTTAGTTCCTCCACCAGCCATCTGGATTGGCTGAGGCTCTGCCTCAACGACTATCTGCCGATAGAGACGCACGACAAGGCCGAGTTTTCCGCTTTTGAGCGAACGCCCGTTGACGAAGCGAGACCAAAAGCCGATGCGGGGATTTTGGCGGCTCTAAAAGCAAGGCTTGAATGGGAATATCCCTATAAGGCTGCCGCCGGATACAGAACCAAAACCTCGGTCACGGCTCTCGGCGGGCTTGAGGAGCCGAAGCCGCCGGCTGAAACCGGAGAAAAGGGCGCGCCCGGGGCGCTCGCGCGCGGGAGCGCAACCCACGCCCTGCTTCGGCATATAGGGAGCAGGGGCGCGTCGAGGGAGGAACTCGTTGAGCTTTTAGCGCAGGCTCCGTTTAGGGACGCATATGCCGAGGACGTGCTGTGGTTTCTCTCGTCCCCGCTCTATCGCAGGCTTCAAAATTCCGTTCGTGCGGAGCATGAGCTTTCGTTTACCTATGCGGTCGGCGCAAACGAGCTGTACGGTGTGGAATCCACCGAGACGGTGCTGGTACAGGGAATAATCGACTGCTGTTTCTTAGAGGACGGCGGCTGGGTGCTGTTGGATTATAAGACCGACTATGTAAGGGGCGAGGTTCGAGCCGCCGCAATGGCGCATAGCCGCCAGCTTGAGCTATATGCCAAGGCGTTGAGCGAACTTACCGATATCCCAATTCGGGATAAATATGTAGTCATGCTTCGCGCTCATGAGGAGGTTTTGCTGTGATTCCCCTGCCGGAGGACTATATTGGCCGGATGCGGGAGCTTTTGGGAAGCGAGTTTCCGCTTTATTGCGAGGCGATGAGCGAGCCGCCCAAGCGGAGCTTGCGGGTCAATACGCTGAAAGTCAGCGCAGACGAGGTAACGGGCCGAATAGAGGGGCTGATTCCGAACGGGATAGTCGACGAAGGTTTTTTAGCGCCGCCCGGTTTTTTTGCAGGAAGGAGCATCCTGCATCATTGTGGCGCGTTTTATATGCAGGAGGCGTCCGCCCAGCTTCCGGCGAGCCTGCTCGGGATAAGGGAGGGCATGTGCGTCCTCGATCTGTGCGCCGCGCCGGGAGGCAAGGCGGGGCAGGCGGCGGCATATTTAAACGGAAGCGGGCTAATAGTGGCAAACGAGCCGCAAAGGGCGCGCGTCCGTCCGCTCGTGAACAATCTCGAAAGGCTCGGCGTGACCAACGCGATTGTAACCGGCATGGAGCCGGCGGCGCTGTGCGAGCGGCTGAGGGACTCGTTCGACGCGGTGCTAATCGACGCTCCCTGCTCCGGAGAGGGGATGTTTCGCAAGGATGAGCGCGCCATTTTGGACTGGTCCAAGCGGCACGTTCTTGCCTGCGCTGTAAGGCAGAAGGAGATATTGGCGCAGGCGGAGAAGGCGCTGAAGGCGGGCGGACTGCTGGTATACTCCACCTGCACGTTCTCGCGGGAGGAGAACGAGGGGGTAATCGAGGACTTTTTGGCACGTCGGCGCGATTTTTCGCTCATAAGCTCCCGGCGGCTCTACCCTCATACCTGCACGGGCGAGGGACAGTTCGTTGCGGTTTTAAAAAGGGAGGGGAGGCTTAGAAAGGACGAGTTTTGCGAGCCGGTGGTTTCCAATCTTCCCGACGGGCGGGTGTTTTTGCTCCCCGCCATGCCCTTTTCGCTGGACAAGCTGAAGCTGATTCGGGCGGGGCTGTTGCTGGGGGAAAGGCGCGGCAAGGTTTTCGTCCCCTCTCATGCGAGCGCGATGGCGGCGGGGGCGAAGCACGAAAACACGGTCGAGCTTTGCAAAAGCGAGGCGATGCGCTATCTTAGGGGCGAAACGCTCGATGTTCCGGCTAAGAAGGGCTGGTGCGTTTTGCGCTATGAGGGGCTGGCGCTGGGGCTGGGAAAGGCGGGCGCGGAGGGGATAAAAAATCATTTGCCCCGAGGACTGCTTTTTTCTGCGGAATGATGCTATAATAGCCGGAGGCGAAACGAGACAAGGAGGAAACTATGTTCATTATCGCTGGACTGGGAAATCCCGGACTGTCCTATAAAAAAAGCCGGCATAACGCGGGGTTTATGGCTTTGGACGAGCTGGCGGCAAAGGCGGGAATCAAGATTAAGCAAAAGGGCTTCTCCTCCCTGTATGGCGAGGGCGCAATCGGGGGCGAGCGCGTTTTGCTTCTAAAGCCGCAAACCTATATGAATCTCTCCGGCGACGCCGTTCAGCAGGCCGTGCATTTCTACCGCCTGCCGCTCGACCGCCTGATAGTGATATACGACGATATTGACCTGCAAGTGGGCGCTTTGAGAATCCGCGCCCGGGGTTCCGCCGGAACGCACAAGGGGATGAAGTCGATCATCAGCTGTGTTGGAAGCGACGCTTTCCCGCGGATTCGGATAGGAGTGGGGCGGGACGATTCCCTCGTTTTAAAGGATTATGTGCTGAAAAAGCCCTCGCGTCAGGAGCTGGAGCTTTTGAACCCCGCATTTAAAAACGCCGCCGAAGCGGCGAGGCTGATTGTTTCGGGAAGCCTTGAGGAGGCGCAGGCGCGATTCAACGGGAACGCGGACAGATGAATAGCCTGCTCAACTATCTGTCCACGGACGCCAACTATATCCATCTTAGCGAAACGCTGAACGCGGGCGGCGGAACGGTTGCGGTATTCGGGTCGCCGGAGGGCCATCGTGCGCCGCTTTTAGCTTCGCTTGCGCGGGAGCGCACGGTTCTGTATGTAACTGCGGGCGAGCTGGATGCGGTGAAGTTGCACGGCGAGCTTTCGGCCTATACCTCTGCACAGCTGTATCTGCCGCGGGAGATGCCGCTTGTAAACGTGCAGGCGGTTTCCGAGGAGCGACGCGCGCAAAGGCTTTCATCGCTTCTCTGCCTTGCGCTGTCCATTCCCTGCTGTATCGTTGCGAGCGCGGCGGCGCTAACGGAGTTGCTTGCGCCAAAGGAGGCTTTTGTTGAGCTGATAAGGAGCGCGCAGACGGGCGATGTGATTGAGCCCCGGGAGCTGATTATGTCCCTGATAGAAGCCGGATATGAGCGGGTGGAGCTTATAGAGGGCAGGGGGCAGTGCGCGCTTCGCGGCGATATTTTGGACGTCTTTCCCCCTCACAGCGAGAATCCGTACCGGATAGAGTTCTTTGGGGACGAGATAGATCAGATAAGGAGCTTTGAATTGCAGTCCCAGCGGTCAATAAGGCAGGAACGGGGATGTTTGCTCCCGCCCGCTTTTGAAACGCCGCAACCTGTGGAACGAACCCGCGCCGCGCTCCGGTCGATTCGGGCGAACGACGGGTTTTCCTCTCAGACGGAGGCGTGGGAGATGGGCCTGCCCTGCGCAACCGCCGATGTGCTGTTGCCGCTGTTGTATTCCGAAAAGACCTGCATTTTAGACTATCTGCCCACGGACGCCTTTATATTGCTCAACGAGCCCCAGCGGGTATTCGACGAGGCAAAGACGCATGAGGCGCTGTTTTTGGAGAGCGTTTCCGCCATGCTTTTGCGCGGGGAGGGGCTTTCTTGCCAAGCGGAGCTGGTTCTGCCCGCCGAGTCGTTCCCGTCGCGTTTGGACGGCGGGCATACCGCCTGCTTTTATGCGCTGTTCCGTCCCTGCAACCTTTTACAGCACAGGGAGCAGGTCAATTTTTCGATAACGCCCGCCCCGCTGTACATGGGCGACTTTGAGTCCCTGTTTTCCGAATTGCGCCGCCTAAAACAGCACAAGGAGGCGGTGCTTATCTATTGCGGCGAGACGCAAAACGCGCTCTTTGAACAGCTCCAAGCCGCTGATATTCCCTGCGCCATGGCGGACGGCCTCGTTCGCGAACCCGTGGCAGGGGAGATCCTGCTTTTAAAGGAGAAATTGCCGCGTGGCTTCTGCTGTCCGGAGCTCCATCTAACCGTACTCACCGGAGCCGAGCTGTATTCCAAGCAACAGCGTCCGCGTTCGGCGCGCAAAAGGAAGGCGTTGAGCTTTTCCGATTTAAAGGTGGGGGACTATATCGTTCACGAGGCGCACGGAGTTGGAAAGTTCGTGGGCGTTGAACAGCTTACGGTTCAAAATGTTACCCGCGACTATCTTCTGCTCGCGTATCGAGGCGACGACAAGCTCTATATTCCGGTCGATCAGCTCGATAGAATCCAAAAGTATGTGGGCGGCGGCGAGGACTTCGTTCCCGCGCTGTCGAAACTCGGCGGCGGCGAATGGCAAAGCCGCGTCAACCGCGCCAAGCGGGGCGCGAAGAAGCTGGCGGTGGATCTCGCGTCCATCTATGAAAAGCGTTCCCGCAAAAGAGGCTTTGCCTTTTCCCCCGACGGCGAGTGGCAGAAAAAGCTGGAAACCCGCTTTCCCTACGAGGAAACTCCCGACCAGCTTCAGGCGATTGCCGATATAAAGCGCGATATGGAGGCGCCGCGGCCGATGGACAGACTGCTCTGCGGCGACGTTGGCTACGGCAAAACCGAGGTTGCGCTGAGGGCGGCGTTCAAGGCGGTTCAAGACAGTAAGCAGGTGGCGGTTTTGGTGCCGACCACGATACTTGCCCAGCAGCACTATTCGACCTTTGCGGCGCGCTTTTTAGAGTTTCCGGTGAGGGTGGCGACGCTGTCGCGGTTTGCCGCGCCGAAGGAGCGGGAGGAGATAAAAAAGAAGCTGGAGCAAGGCAGGATTGATATTATTATTGGAACGCACGCCCTGCTTGCAAAGGATGTGAAGTTTCGGGATTTGGGCTTGCTCATCATCGACGAGGAGCATCGCTTTGGGGTAAACCACAAGGAGCGGATCAAGGAGCTGAAAACCGAGGTGGACGTGCTAACGCTAACGGCGACGCCGATTCCGCGAACGCTCAACCTTTCGATGACCGGAATCATGGACATATCGACCATAGATACCCCGCCGGAGAACCGTTTTCCGGTGCAGACCTTCGTTATGGAGTATTCCGACGCGCTGGTGAGGGAAGCCCTGTCGAAGGAACTTGCGCGGGGCGGGCAGGCGTTTGTGCTGTCCAACCTCGTGGCGTCGATGGATAGTACGCTTGAGCGTCTGCGGGAGCTTGTTCCCGATGCGAATATCGACATGGCGCACGGGCAGATGCCGGAGCAACAGCTTGAGGCGGCGATGGAGCGCTTCTTAAACGGCGATACGGACGTGCTGTTGTGCAGTACGATAATCGAAAGCGGGGTTGATTTTCCAAACGCCAACACCCTGATAGTTTTGGATGCGGAACGGCTGGGGCTGTCACAGCTCTATCAGCTTCGCGGAAGGGTTGGCCGCTCCAACCGCATGGCTTACGCCTATTTTACGGTGCGGCAGGCGCGGTCGCTCACCGAGACGGCGCAAAAGCGGCTGGTTGCCATTCGCGAGTTCACGCAGTTTGGCGCGGGTTTCCGGCTGGCGATGCGCGACCTTGAGATTCGTGGCGCGGGCACGTTGCTGGGCGCTGAACAGCACGGGCATATCTCCGATATCGGTTACGACTTCTACTGCAAGCTCATGCGGCAGGCGGTTAAGGAGGCAAAGGGGGAGGTCGAAGCCCCCGAAACCGAGGCAACGCTCGATATTCCGGTCGATGCGTTCGTCCCGCGGGACTTTTTGCCCTCCGAGCTTATGCGGCTGAATATGTACCGCCGAATCGCGCGAATTGACGGGCAAGAGAGCTACTCCGAGCTTTTGGATGAGTTTATCGACCGTTACGGTGAGCCGCCGGAGCCCGTGATGAATCTGATGCAGCTTTCGCTCATTTCCGCGCTGTGCCGCAGGGTGAGGGTACAGCTCGTTTCGGTGAAGAAGGGCAGGGCGATATTGCAGTTCGATGCGGCGGCGCGGCCCGATGGGGCAAGACTGCTCGCCCTTCTGTCGGAGACGGAGGGCTCAAGGTTGATTGCCGCCAATCCCGTGTCCATCGAAATCTTAAGAAAAAACGCCTCAGTTTTCGATTATTTCATAGCATTGCCACAATTCCTTTCCCGGCTGGAGCATTGCAACATTGAAGAAGATGCGTTATAATGAAAAAACGGTTTGCTGGATATGACCGTACAAAGGAGAAAAGAATGAAGATTTTAAAGCCAATTATAGCCCTGCTCTTGATCGTCGCCTTAGGCGCGGTGTCGGTCGCCTGTCTCGATGACGGCGCGGATTCATCGGTAAAGACTGCCGAGCCTTCCGACGGCGTTTCAACTGACGATGGAAGCGATGATGTAGACGATGACGCTATCGCCATCACCCTCGGTAATATGAACTTTACCGTGGCGGATCTGCAGGAAGCTTACGACTACTATGTGGATTACTATGAGTATTACGGCGAGGAATGGACGGCGAGCATAGATTTCCCGTTCGAGGACTATGACTCCGTATATGAAGCCCTGCTTGCCATGTCGATTGAGGATGTGATAAGCAGTAACACGGTTCTGTGGCAGGCGGAGCTTGCCGGCGTAACCCTAACCGAGGAAGAGCTGGCAGAGGTTGAGGTGGAGGTTCAGGCGCTGGAGGATGAGATGCTTTCCTACTTTATCGAGGATGCGGAATCCAGCTCCGACGGTACGCTCACGGAGGCCGAGCTGGAGGAGCAGGCGATGGCGAACATCGATAGCTATCTGGCAAGCTACGGCTACACCTATGACGACTATATGTCCGACTATCGCGACTATATGACCGAGGAGGCGATTATCAGCAAGATGAGCGTCCTCTTTGCCGAGGATTATGAGGTTGCTCAGGAGGAGGTCGACGCTTGGATTGAAACGCTGAAAAACGAGCAGATCGACTCGTTTGAAGCCGATCCCCTCGCCTATCGAACGCAGGCGGACTCCTATGCCGCCGGAACGAGCGACGAGCCTTTGCTGTATGCGCCAGAGGGATTCATTCGCGTGCAGTTAATCAGCATAGCCCCCGAAGGCGAGCTGGACGCATCCTACGATACCAATTTGGCTACGATGGCGGAGCTGGAGGCCGAATACGGCGCGCTGGTGCTGAACGGCGAGGATGAGGAGCGGCAGGCGCAGATTATATCCGATTATGCGACGCTCAAGGCCAATGTGGAATCCACCTATACGCTCTATATCAAGTCCGCCCAGGATGCGGCGGCGGAAGCCTATTCCCGCGTCGAGGCGGGCGAGGACTTTGCCGCGCTGATGAGCGAGTACAACAGCGAAACCCCGACTGACGACGCGCTGGCAAACGGTGTGCTGGTCTATACGCTGTCGGAGGACTCCAACTACAGCTCCGAGCTGTGGAGCGCAATCACCGCGCTGCCCCAGGGTTCGGTTTCCAACGTTCTCCAGATAGACGGCGTGTTCTATATCGTGAAGGTGTTGGGCAGCGAGCCGAGCGGAGAGCTTGAGATAAGCGAAGAAGAATATGCCGCGCTTGCGGATGCCGCCGCCGAGGAGCTTGCCGCCGGAGCCTGGGATGATCAGGTCGCCGCGTGGTTCGAGCTGGCAAAGCAGGAGATGATAACCTTCCCCGAAGCTTACGCGCATTTTCTAAACTAAGCCGCAAGAAATAAACTTCAAGCCGCCTTGTCCCAATCGGATGAGGCGGCTTTTTTAGCGCAAAAAAACCGGGCAAAAGCCCGGAGCAGAATCAGCAAACGGGCAACCCCGTCGCGGTATTGTTAAAGCCCGCTGACAAGGCGGGCGGGTTCGCTATATATCGCCCCTCAGCGCGTAGATGCAGATGCCGACGCTCTCGCGCATGAAGTTGTTGATGCGTATGTACCAAACATCGTCGGCGGCTATGCCCTTTGCGGCTATTCCGAGCTTGGCGGCAATCTTTCCGGCGCGATAGACGTGAAAATCGGTCGTCACATAGGCTATCGAAGCGTCTGGCCCGAGCCGTTCCTCTATGAGCGCCATTGAAAACAGGAAGTTTTCGCGGGTATTGGTCGCCCGGTTCTCGATTATTATCCTGTCCCGCTCGATTCCGCGCTCCAAAAGGTAGTCCGCCATGGCGTCTCCCTCAGGACGGGTTTCCCCGCTGCCCTGACCGCCGGAAACGACTACGAGGGCGTCCTCGTGGAGATTTAGATACTCTATCGCGGCGTCGAGCCGGTTCGACAAAACCCAGGTGACGCGGTCGCCGTGCAGGGCGGCGCCGAGAACGATCACCGCGTCCGCTTCGGTATGCTCCTTGTCGGAAATCGCGCTTCCCATGAGGACGCCGCACACGATAAAAATGCCAATGCCGATGCAATAGCAGGCAAAGACCGCCCATTTGACGAAGGCGAGAAAGCCATGCGCCATATGTGGCAGGAAGATTCCGACAAGCAACAGGGGCAGGCCGAGCATCGCCGGCATTATAACGCCCAGGTTCATGTTACAGCGGGTTGCGGCAAAGATCGTATCGGCAATCAAAAGCGAGCCAATCACTATCAGAATAATACGCATCGTTTTCATAGCACCTTCCTCAAAAATTCTCCGGTCGCGCTGTTTTCACATCTCGCCACCTCCTCGGGAGTACCCGTGCAGATCAGCTGTCCGCCGAGGTCGCCTCCTTCGGGGCCGAGGTCAATAATATGGTCTGCGGTCTTAATAACGTCAAGGTTATGCTCGATTACCAGCACCGTACTGCCGCCGTCGGCAAGCCGGTTCAAGATTCCGAGCAGTCGTTTCACGTCGTGGGTATGAAGGCCGGTTGTCGGCTCGTCGAGGATATAGAGCGTTCTGCCGGTGTCGCGCCGCGACAGCTCGGTTGCGAGCTTAACCCGCTGAGCCTCGCCGCCGGACAGGGTTGTTGAAATCTGACCGAGCTTTATATAGCTCAGTCCCACGTCGACGAGGGTTTGCAGTTTCCGCTTTATCTTAGGGTGGGCAAAGAAGAACTCATAGGCCTCCTCGACGGTCATCTCCAGCACATCATGGATGTTCTTGCCCTTATAATGCACCTCCAAGGTCTCGCGGTTATAGCGCCTGCCGTGGCAAACCTCGCAGGGGACGAAGATATCGGGCAAAAAGTGCATCTCAATCTTCAAAATACCGTCGCCCTTGCATTGCTCGCAACGCCCTCCGGGGACGTTAAAGCTGAACCTCCCGTTCTTGTAGCCGCGCATCTTCGCATCGGGGGTGGAGGCATACAGCTCGCGAATCAAATCGAACAGGCCCGTATAGGTGGCAGGGTTGCTTCGGGGCGTGCGCCCGATGGGGCTCTGGTCGATATCTATAACCTTGTCCAGCTCAAAAACCCCGTCGATGCCGTCGTGATCCGCCGGACGGGTGCGGGCGCGGTTGAGCGTGCCAAGCAGGGACTTTTTAACTATCTCGTTGACAAGGCTCGATTTTCCGCTTCCCGAAACTCCGGTTACGCAGACGAACTTGCCCAAGGGGATATCCACCGTCAGGTTTTTGAGATTGTTTGCCCTTGCGCCGCGAACGCGAAGGAACTTTCCGCTTCCGGCGCGCCGGCTCTTTGGAACTTCGATGGACTCCTTGCCGCTCAGATATCTGCCGGTTATGGAATCTTCGCACGCCATAATCTCCTTTGGAGTGCCGCAAGCCACGATTCTCCCTCCGTGAACCCCCGCGCCGGGGCCGACGTCCACGATACAATCGGCGGCAAGCATGGTTTCGGTATCATGCTCGACTACGATGAGCGTGTTGCCGAGATCGCGCAGGTTGTGCAGGGTTTTGAGCAGTTTTTTATTGTCGCGCTGATGCAGTCCTATGCTCGGTTCGTCGAGGATATACACAACGCCCACAAGCCCGCTCCCGATTTGGGTGGCGAGGCGGATGCGCTGGGATTCCCCGCCGGAGAGCGTAACCGCGCCCCGCGCCAGCGTGAGATAGCCCAGCCCCACGTCGCAGAGAAAGCCCAGCCGCGCATCCAGCTCGCGGCGTATCTGCGCCGCGATATGCGCCTGGGTGGGCGAAAGCTCCATGTTTCTCAAAAAGTCGCGGGTCTGCCAGATTGGGAGCTTGGACAGCTCGGCAAGGTTCAGCCCGCCGACGGTGACCGCCAAACTCTCCTTCTTCAGGCGCTCGCCGTGACAGTCGGGGCAGGGGCTGTGCGACATATAGGATTCAATCTCGCGCTTGCTCCACTCGCTGGAGGTCTCGCGATACCGTCTCTCAAGGTTCGGAACTATGCCTTCAAACGCCGCCGAAAACTCTCCGCCGCCATATTCCTTGTTATAGCGCATACGAAGCTTCAGGCCGCCTGTGCCAAAGAGGATGGCGTTTTGCACCGCATCGGGAAGCCGGTCGAACGGAACGTCCAACGAGGCGCCGTAATGGTCGCAGATCGCCTTATAATACATACTGGCTATCGTATCGTCCTTGGAACTGCTCCAGCCGAAAATCGTTATCGCGCCGTCCCGGAGCGAGCGCTCCGGATGCGCCACAACGAGGGCGGGGTCGACCTTCATCTGAATGCCCAGACCCATACAGCCGGGGCAGGCGCCAAAGGGGCTGTTGAACGAAAACGCTCGCGGGGTCAGCTCCTCTATCGAAAAGCCGCAGTCCGGACAGGAGTAGTTTTGCGAATACAGGGTTTCGCCGCCGTCGATAACCACGACTATCGCCAGATTGTCTCCGAGATGGAAGGCGGTTTCCAAAGCTTCCGCCAGCCGCCCCTCGATACCCTTTTTAACCACCAGACGGTCGATTACCGCCTCGATGCTGTGCTTGAGATTCTTATCGAGCGCGGGAACCTCCCGTATATCCTCATAGATAACCCCGTCCACGCGAACGCGAACAAAGCCGTCCCGCTGAAGCCGCTCCAATACCTTCTGATGCTCGCCCTTTCTGGCGCGCACGCAGGGCGAAACTACGAGGATGCGGGAACCCGGCTCCAACTGCATAACCCTGTCCACCACGAGGTCTACGCTCTGCTTCTCGATTATGCGCCCGCATTTGGGGCAGTGGGGCACGCCGCAACGGGCATAGAGCAAACGAAGGTAGTCGTGTATCTCAGTAACCGTGCCGACCGTTGAGCGCGGGTTATGCCCTGCTCCTTTTTGATCTATCGAAATCGCGGGCGACAGCCCTTCGATGCTGTCCACGTCGGGCTTCTCCATTTGGCCGATAAACTGCCGCGCATAGGAGGACAAGCTCTCCATGTATCTGCGCTGGCCCTCGGCATATATCGTGTCAAAGGCGAGGCTCGACTTGCCGCTCCCCGACAGCCCCGTAAATACGATGAGCTTGTCCCTGGGGATCTCCAGGTCAATATTCTGTAAATTGTGCTCCCTTGCACCTTTGATGGTAATTCCTTTTATCTGTTCCATAAAAACCTTTCAAACCGATGGGTTCGGTTAAATTTAATTTCAAGCCCTGCCAAGGCTCGCTACCGCCTGGGCGGATATGCATTCGCCGCGGCCCTCGTCGTTCATCCCTTCGGTGGTCGTCGCCTTGACGGAAACGCGATTTACGGGGATATGGCAGTCCGAAGCGATATTGCTTCGCATCAGGTCGATATAGGGCGCAAGCTTGGGCGACTGGCATATGACGGTTGCGTCGATGTTCAACGGATACATATCCCTTTTTTGCACCAACCCTGCGCAGAAGCGGAGGAGTTTCCGGCTGTCCGCGCCCCGGTACTGCGGATCGGTGTCGGGAAAATGACGACCTATGTCGCCGAGCGCGGCGGCGCCCAGGAGGGCGTCGGCTATGGCGTGCAAAAGCACGTCGGCGTCGGAATGGCCCAGGAGACCCTTTTCAAAGGGAATGTCCACCCCGCCGAGGATGAGCTTGCGCCCCGGCACGAGGCGGTGCGTGTCAAAGCCCGTTCCAAAAAGGGTTTCCCTGCTAAGAAGCGCATATGCGCGCTCCCAGTCGGCGGGTGCGGTGAGCTTAAAGTTATCCTCGCTCCCCAAAACAAAATGAAGCCGTCCGCCCGAGGCGGCAAAGAGGCTGGCGTCGTCCGTGGCGTCCATGTCGATAGTATAGGCGTTTTTTATGCCCTGATAGTCAAAAGTCTGCGGGGTTTGCATCCGCCACAAGCCCTCCCGCGGGACGGCGGCGGCAGGCTTTCCCTCGCGCAGGATGGTATCCGTCACGGGCAGGGCCGCAACTCCGCTTCCGTATTGGGCGGCGCTTTCGATGGTTTGCCGCACAAGTTCGGGGCTTACAAAGCAACGCGCCGCGTCATGGATTAGGGCGATGTCTCCGCAGGCGGCGCAAAGCCCGTTTCTAACCGAATCCTGCCGCCGCTCTCCGCCAAAAACTACCGTCTTGGGCAGATTGAGCCGATCGACCGCCTCTGCCGTGGCTTCGGAGACGACAAAAACCAGCTCGTCCACGCCGCCCTTGAGCAGGGCTTCCGCGCTTCGCTCTATGGCGGAGCGTCCGAAAAGCGGAGCGGTCAGCTTGCAAAAGCCCATCCGTTGAGAAGCGCCCGCGCAGAGCAGGATGCCCACGACCTTCATTGCGCTTCCAGCACGGTGTACAAACCGTCCGCCTCCTCCTTCTTGACAAACTCAGGGGTGGAGTTTACGCGCACCAGCATATGCCTTCCCCCGAGCAGTATATCCAGGGTATCGCCCGGCTTAACGTCGGTCGAGGGCTTCGCAACCCTGCCGTTAACCGTGATGCGCCCCGCACCCGCGGCCTCGTTGGCTACGGTGCGGCGCTTGATTATGCGCGATACCTTTAAAAACTTGTCCAGCCGCATAGGCCCTCCTTCATGTTTAAATCGCCGCAATCATGCGACAAAAATGCACCAAGCTTTAGAAGCCCAGAACGCCGAAAGCCTGAAAGGCGATAACGAGCGCGCCGAGAACCGCAACGTAGACGGCGAAGCCCCAAAGCCGCTTTCGGGTGATGAGCTTAATCATAAAGCGAATCGCAAAATAGCCCGTCACTCCGGCGGCTATCATGCCGACCGCCATATACAGTATGTCGCTCGTGGCGAGCTGTATCCCCGCCTTGACGGTATCATAGGCCTCCAGCACGGTTGCCCCGAGGATGGCGGGAATCGATATCAAGAATGAGAAATCGGCGGCGCTCTTGCGGTTCAGCCCGCTGATTAGCGCTCCGGTGATGGTCGAACCTGAGCGTGAAACGCCCGGAAAAACGCCGAGGCACTGCATCCCTCCGATAATCAGCGCATCCCTGGTTCGCATCGACTTCAGCCCGCGCTTGTGAGCGCGCTTCATCATCGCATCCGACAGCAACAGGAGCGCTCCGGTGAGCAAAAAGCCCACGCCCAGAAAGGAGCCGGCTTCCGCGTCCGCAAAGAAGCTTGCAAACGGTTCGACCTTCTTCATAATCAGCGTAAATACAACGGTGGGAATGGTTGCAAGAATCAGATAAGCGACCGTCTTTTGAAAGGGGTGCCGGATCAGATTCCACAGCAGTTTTCGGTATACGACGCAGACCGCAATAAGCGTTGCGAAGTGCAACATAACCGAGAAGAGCTGACCCTCCTGCGATTCTATGCCGAATATAGTTTGAAGCATCAGCAGGTGTCCGGAGCTGGATACCGGCAGAAACTCACAAAGTCCCTGAATGACGCCTAAGAGCAGCGCCAGCCAAATAGTCATCTCAATTTCCTCCATACTTCACTATTTTATATCATACTACGAGTTTTTCAAAGATACAATAGGTAAGAAGCTAATAAAATCGAAGAAAGATTTAACGAGGTGACGCCATGTTATACTTTATTCCGCTTATATCTTCGGAGGGCAAAGCGATCGGCAGTCTGCGCGTCGACGGCGATCTTGCTACGCTGAAATTAAAGAGCCCGTTCGCGGGCAGGGCTTTTTTGATATTGGAGGACGGAATTGAACCGATAAGCCCGGACGTTCCAACGCGAATCGGCAGTCCGGTTCGAGCCGTAGCCGCCGTCGAAGATGGGCGGTTGCTGTTCTACGGTCTCGCCCCAAACAGCACGCTCGATAAGGGCGCGATTCGGCCAATGCTGTCCCAAAAAAGCACCAACAATTTGCGATTCAGCCTGAGCAAAGCAGAGGAGAACGCCAAGGTTCCGGTTGCCAATGCGGATGGGAACGCGACAAGGAGCATAGAGCGGGCAGACAGCCGCCCAGGTTCCGACGAAACGGCGAACGCCGAACCGCTAAAAACCGCTGAAACGCCGGTTGAGAAGGACGGAGCGGAGGAGTTGAATGCAGACGATGGTGTAAAAACGCACCACGAGGAAGCCGTTAAGGATTTGGATATTGTGGAGGAAAGCGACCCGCCGACCGAATCCGAACCCTCTCACGCGCGCGCAGACGCGCCCGAGGAGGAACCCGACCCGCCGACCGACTCCGAAGCCTCTCACGCGCGCGCGGACGCGCCCGAGGAGAAAAGCGACCCGCCGACCGATCCCGAAGCCTCTCACGCGCGCACGGACGCGCCCGAGGAGGAAAGTGACCCGCCGGAAAGCGAAGCTAAGCCCATTCTCAGGGAGGCGGCGGCGGAATCGACCGTGGATCAAACCGCGAATGAGACGCTCAGGTTTTCAAAGTTGCTGGAACATTCTTCGGAGGTATTTGCGCGAATCGGAAGCGTCCGCCCCGTCTATCGGGAGCGCGAGGGCGGAACGGCTTCGGAGACGCTTAGGGTTTCCGGCGAAACGCAAGCCGAGCCCGCCGTGGAGGCGGCAAATTCGAAGCGGGCGTATCAACTGCAAAATCCGTGGATAGACATGGTGAACGCTCTGCTCGAAACGCGGATAAAACAGGCGGAAAACTCAGCGACCGGCAAGCCTGAAAACCCCTTCGAGAGCGTTTTTCCTGGCTCGACCTGGAAGGAGGCCGAAGCGGAGGGCTATCCTCCGCACCTTGAGGGGAGCTGGACGCGGGGGAACGAGAGCTTTAAGCTCATCGCCGTTCCCGGAAACTATGCCCCGCGACCGCCCAAACAGCTCAGCGGGTTTACGCGCTTTGTCAGAACGCCCGCCGGCGGCTATTGGATTAAGCTGATAGAGGGGGATTTTGGACGGAATGGGAAGCCTGTCAAGCCGAAGACTTAAAAAAGCCCGCCTTTTAAAAGACGGGAATAATCGCGCCACCTTTTGAAACGGAGCTGGTTCAACCGTCGCTGTTTGGGCTTGCGATATAGAGGATATCCGAAATAGGCCTGCCCCCGTCATAGGGGATGTTGGCGGTTTCGCCCTGCCAGACAAGCTCAGCGGAGCGGCCCCCGTCGAGGTTATAGGCCAGGACGCAGCCGAGCCGCTCCATCAACAGCGCCGTATCGTTCAAGGTCAGTCCGTATGAATAGCCGCTCTGCCTGCCGTCGATGACGACAAAGCAATAGTGTCCCGGCTCAAAGTAGCCGAGGACGCTTCTCGGATTGCGGGCGCTTATCTCGGACTCAAAATCAATGTGCGCGTGCCCGTATTCGTTCAACAGCGAAGGCCCGAACGACCAAGCCTGCCATGCTCCCGAAAGGGAGGTTTCCGCATCGAAGCTGTCGGCGGTAAAGGTTTGCATCGAGCCGTCGTCATACAGCACGCAAACGTCATCGTTCGAAGGGGTTTCGTTGTATACGATCCCGTTTCTGACCACAATTCCGGTTCTTATGTTGAAAGCGTAATAGTCCCCGGAGATGGCCGCCAGCGCAAAATTCGCCTCGGCAAGGACGGACGTGCGCGCAGAACCGTATTCGGAGAAGTCCGCCGCCGCGCTCGCCGTTTTAAAGCTCTCCAAATCCTGAATATAGATATCGACGACAAAATAGGTTACATAGTTGGAATAGCCGGTATCGCCATAGACCTTCCGGAAGAACAGGGCTATGCTCTCGTCCTGATAGGAAGTGTCGGTTATTACCGGCTCGCCGGTGGTAAAAACGTCGAATTTTGCGCCGCATAGCCCGGTGACTTCGGGGGTCGGAACCGGAGAGGGCGTGGGCGTTGGGCTCGGAGTTGGCGTGGGCGGAGGGGTTGGCAGGGCGGTTTGCGCCGCCGTTGCAGAGACGGCGACAATCTCCACCTTAGCCGCAGGCGAAGGCGTAGACGCTTCTTCCGCACAGCCGGCGAAAAAGAGCGCCAGCGCGAACAAACCCAAGGCCGCGACGCGGCGAATCCAATGGCTTTTAAAGCACGAATCTTTCATAAACCCCAATCAATCCAATCCGGGATTGCCGCCTATCGCTTACGGTTGCCGATAAGCACAAACCAGAGTATCGTCAGCACCTGCATTATGGCGGCGATAATGTAGGCATAGATCATTGCGGGCGCATCGAAGGCGAGGTATAAGCTCAGCGCAAGCGTCCAAATCAGCGCCGTCACGGACAGCCCCTGCACTATCGGCCCCCACCACAGCGCGGCAAACACGATCGCGACAATGGAGCTTACGGGCAGGGCGACTATGAAGCAGAGGTAGAGCCGCTCCTCCGACGGCAGGCAGAGTCCGAGGACAAAATAGGCTATCGCGGCAATCAAAAAGACCAGCCCCATCGACAGCAGGGTTATCAGGATCTGCTTCTTTTTGGCGAGCGGCAGTTTTTGCGGCGTTTCTCCAAAGAGGAGCTTGTCGGCGGACACGTTGAGCTGTTTGGAGAGCAGGGAGAGAACATAGGCGTCGGGAATGCCGTCCCCGCGCTCCCATTTCGAGATGGACTTGTCGGTATAGGCGATTCGCTCGGCGAGCGCCGCTTGCGTTAGGTTGGCGCGCTTGCGATAATAGATTAAGTTTTTTGCCAGGTTGCTTCTGAAATCCAGCTCGCTCATGGTTTTACGCTCGCGGTTCCTCCTTTATCTTCATCCCTTTTTGGTGGCCGTCACAGCCGCGCCCTAAGCCGGGCAATCGGAGACCGGAGGCTTCAAACCCCGCTGTTTCTCGAAACTCTACCGTGGGTAGAGCCGCCGAAAAAGCGGGTAGAGCAACCGAAGCTCCAAATAGGATGATTTTTTGCCCCTGCTCTGATATTATAACTTCATCAGACTTTTTTGACAAGGAGAGAAAGTGTGAACAGTATGAAACATCTGTCGATATTTGGAGATTCCATTTTAAAAGGGGTTGTGCTCAACCCGAAGAACCTGCGCTATCAAAACTCGAACGACTTTGATTTGGAGGCGCTGTTTTCCGAATACGGCTTTGTTTTGAATAATCAATCGCGTTTTGGCTGTACTATCGGGAAGGGACTGACGATGATGCGGCGTCAGCTTGAGCGAAATGCGCCCTGCGATATTGCCATAATCGAGCTTGGCGGCAACGATTCCAACTTCCATTGGGACGAGGTCGCCGCCGAGCCTGACAAGGAACATCTCCCCGCCACCCCGCTGGACGTTTTTAAGCGCCTGTACGGCAAGATGATAGACGAGCTGACCGCCGCAGGGATTTATCCCGTCCTTGCCACCCTGCCGCCGCTCTGCGCGGAGCGGTATCTGGACTGGATAACGAAGGATGGGCTGAGCAAGGCGAACATCCTGAGCTGGCTCGGAGACGCCAACGCCATATACCGCTATCAGGAACGCTATTCCCATGTGATAGGGGAGCTGGTGCGCGAGAAGGGTTGCGCCTTTATCGACCTCCGCAAGACGTTTTTGAGCCGGTTGCATCTCCACGACTACTACTGCCGCGACGGCATCCATCCCAACGGAGCGGGACAGCGGCTTATCCTCGATTCGCTTCGTGAGGGACTAAGCTCGATAGCCCCCGTAATTTAGGCATAGAGCCAATAAAAAAGCCGCTCCACCGGGCTATGGGTGGGGCGGCTGTTATTTTAGTTGCTTCTCCGCTCCAAAATGGGCGGACAAAAAGGCTTATCCGGCGCGGTCAGGCAAGCGATTCGGCGCTTTCCTCGGCGGCGGGGGGCTCGGCTTCGCCCTTTCGTCTGTTTCGGGTAAACACGTCGTACATTAGCGGGATGATAAACAGCGTCATCAGCGTGGCATAGGTCAGTCCGCCGATACATACGACGGCGACCGGCTGGATAATCTCCGCGCCGGTTCCAATCCCAAGCGCGAGCGGAAGCAGTCCCAAGATAGTGGTGAGCGCAGTCATCAAAACCGGACGCAAGCGCATCCGCACCGCCGCCAGTATGGCTTCCCGCTTCTCCATGCCCTGCTCCCGTAGCTGGTTTATGCAGTCGACCAGCACGATTCCGTTGTTAACCACAACTCCGATGAGCATGATGAAGCCTATCATGGACACGATGCTCACGTCCATGCCGGTAAGCCAGAGCGCCAGGAAGCCGCCCGTGAATGCCAAAGGAACCGTGAACATCACGATGAAGGGCGACAACAGCGACTGGAACTGGGCGACCATTATCAGGTAGATTATCAGCACTCCGAGGAGAAGCATATACAAAAGATCCTCAAGTGCGGACATGATGGTTTCATTTTCGCCCTCAAACGCCAGATTGGTTCCGCTTGCAAGTTCGACCCCCTCGACCGCCTTTTCAACGTCGGAGGTCACGAGCGTTACATTGTAGCCGTCCTCCACGGAGGCGGTTACGGTGACGTAGCGCCGCTGATTGCTGCGGTTGATGGCGCGCAGGGTTTCGGTTTCGGTGATCTCGGCTATGGACGAGAGCTTTACCGTCTCCTCCGAACCGTCGGCGGCGGTACTGATAAGCTCCATCGCGAGGATATCGCTCTTTTGCACGGAGGCGTCCTCCGTCGAGGAGACGTTGACCGAGACCGTTCCGTCCTCCGTTAAGATGCTTGTGGCGGTAAGGCTACCCGAAAGCTTTTCGGCAATCGCGAGGTAGACCTGAGCCGTAGTGAGATTATGCTCCATCGCCTTGTTCTTATCGACGGTTATGTGAAGCGCGGCGCTCGAATCGCCCAGCCCGTCGTCAACCTCCACAATGCCCTCGACCCCGCGGATGCTTTCGGCTACTGCGGCGGCTGAGGCGTACATATCCTCCAGCTCCGTGCCGTATATGTTGATAACCACGCCCTCGGAGCCAAGCGCGGTGGAATAATCCATGGTGGACATCCCCGCCACGGTGATGGCAGCCCTGTCGCTTAAATCCTCCATCGCTTCGCTGATTTGAGCGGACAGCTTTGCGCTGGAAACCCCAGAGCCCTCCTCTATCAAGGCATAGATGGTTATGGTGTTGGCCTCGTCAGAGCTTTCCTGCGTAAGCCCTATAAGGCTCGTTATTCCTCCGGCGGACAGGATGCCGCCCACGTCGCTCAACTCGTCGAAGGCGTAGAGCCGGTTCAGCATCTCATCTGCGAGGGCTACCGCCTCCTCCCGCTTCGTTTCGTCGGGCAGGGTCGCCGTTACCGAAATTTGAGTTCCGCCGCTTTCGGGGAAATAGGAGAAGCCCTTTCGCAATGTTAAAAAGGCGGTTCCGGCGAGCAAAATCAAGGCAAGCGCTATGCAGGCGAGCCGGTGCCCCAGGCAGAAGCGCAAAACCTTCTCCATGCGGTCGAGCCGCCGAATCGAGCGCGCTTTCTGGGGCTTGACCTCCTTTCTCAGAAGTCCCCGCGACATCGCCGGGATCAGGGTGAGCGCAACTATGAGGCTTGCGAGCAGGGAGTAGGCGATAGTCAGCGCCATATCGGAGAAAATCTGGCGCGTGATGCCCTGGACAAAGACGATCGGCGCGAAAACGCAGATGGTGGTGAGCGTCGATGCGGTAACCGCGCCAAGCACCTGCACCGCGCCCTGCACGGCGGCGTCCTTGGTTGGAATTTTGAGACTGCGCAACCGGTATATGTTCTCGATTACGACTATGGAGTTGTCAACCAGCATACCAACGCCGACGGCAAGCCCCGCCATGGAGATAAGGTTGATGGAAACTCCGGAAAAATACATCAGCACGAGCGCGAACATAACCGAGATAGGAATACTGCAGGCAACGATAAAGGTCGGCCGGATATCGCGAAGGAAGAGCAGGAGAATCAATATCGCAAGCACGCCGCCCATTATAAGGTTCTCCACAACGGTTCCAACGGCCATGTCGATATAGTCGCCCTGGTCGAACAGGCGGGTGAAGGTCAGCCCCTCGTATTCGGCTTCCAGCTCCTCCATCTTCACGCGGATATTGGAGGCGACCTCGGCGGAGGCATAGGTGGACTGCTTGGTGAAGGAGAGGAGGATTCCGTCCTCGCCGTTTATCTTGGCGTAATTCGAGTCAGCATTGTCGCTGAGAAGCACACTTCCGATATCGCTCAGCGAAATACTGCCAACGCCGTCAAGTCCGGTATTGAACAGCACAAGCTCCGAAAGCTCATCGGTGGTTTCAAACTTGTCGCCCACCTGCACGAGCCATCTGTCATCGCCCTCCGCTACATAGCCCGCAGGCATGGAGAAGTTTTGTGCGGCGAGGATGCTCGCTATCATGTCCTTGGTCAGTATATTATGCAGGTTGGCTGAATCATAGGCGGCTTGAAGTTGCGCATCGGCAAGCTTTTGCGCCTCCGAAAGCTGGGTTTCACCGTCAGCAAGCTGTTGTTCGGCGGCTGAGAGCGCTTCCTTGCCGGCGCTTATCTGCCTCTGGGCGGCATTGAGCTGGGAATACACCTCGTCCTTCTGCTGTTGCAGCAGTTCGTAGCCCGCTTCCAGCTCCAGCCTGCCCTCGGCAAGCTCCGTTAGAGCCGCGTCTATCTGCTCTATGCCCGAAGCGAGCTGAACGCGAAGCTCCGCAAGCTCGGCTATCGCTTGAGCGATCCCGTCCCTCGTCAGGCCCTGCTCCGCAAGAGCCGCATCAATCTGAGCCAGCCCCTCCTCGACCGCCTGATACTCGGCGCTTTGGGTTATCGCCGCGATATATTCCTGCTTTTGCTGTTCGGTTAGGGCGTCGTTTTCCTCTATGAGCCGGATGGAGGCTTGGAATATCTCCTGCGCGGTGGTGAGCGCAAGCAGGGTTCCCTGCAATTCCACGAGACTGCGCTGTGCCGAGATGGCGGACGCTTGAGCCGCCACCAATTCGGCGCGCTGTGCCGTCAGCTCGCTTTCGAGCCGATTCAGCTCCTCCTGCGTGCTGTCGAGCTGAGCCTGAGCCGCCGCAAACTCGCGGTTCGCCGCGCCCCTGCCCGAATCGAGCTGTTGTTCGCCCTCCTCGAGCAGTTCGCGCTGGGATTCCAGCTCCTGCTGTCCCTCAAGCAATTCGCGCTCCGCCTCGTCCAGCTCCTTGGTTGCCTCGGAAAATTCCCGGTCGATCGCCGCAAAGATGCGCTCGTTGACCGCATCCAGCTTGCTCTGATCTATCGTAATATCGAGCGTCTGGGTCAAAACTCCCGTTTCAACGATGGTTGCGACGCCTTCAACGCTTTCCAGCTCCACCGAGAGCCTGTCGGTAATGAGGTTGGAAAGCTCCACGTTGTTCATGCCCTCATAGTGAACCGCCGCAACGGACACGGGTATCATATTGGGGCTGATTTTGAGTATGGTGGGCGTTCCGACACCGTCGCCCCAGGCGGCGGAGGCGGCATTCAGCCCCTCGCGGATATCTATGGTGATCGCGTCCATGTTAACGTCGTCGTTGAATTCAATGCTGACGAGCGAATAGTTTTCCCCCGATACGGACTCCACGTTTTTAACGTTCGACAGCGTGGCGACCGCCTGCTCAACCGGCCGCGTAACCACGGTCTCGACCTCCTCCGGGGACGCTCCCGCGTAGATCGTATAGATCATAACGTAGGGGAACTCCATCTCCGGCAGAAGGTCGGGGGTCATGTTCGTAACGGACACCACGCCCAGAACAAGGATTAGAACGACCGCTACCAGCACGGTGAAAGGCTTTTTAACGCTGTATCTTGAAAACATACCCGCTCCTCCAAAACATTTCGGCTTTCTATTATAGCATCTTTAAGCCCGCCGATTGTGAACCCGCGGTGAAAACTCAAATTTTTTATCTCCTTTTCCCCACAGCCGGACTTGTTGTGGTATACTATATTTGTAAAAATTTGCTTTGGAGGCACTATGATCGACGTTGCTATTATCGGAGGAGGCCCGGCAGGGCTGACCGCCGGAATCTACTGTATGCGCGGAGGGGCAAAAACCCGTCTGTTCGAGGAGATGTTCGTCGGAGGCCAGATTGTAAAGACGCACCGGGTGGACAACTATCCCGGCTTTTCCAACGGCCCGGACGGCTTCGAGCTGGGCGCGGCTTTTGAGACCCATGCCAAGAAGCTGGGGCTGGAAATAGACTATGCTCCGGTAGTCAAGCTGGAGCTGACTGAGGATAGGAAGACCGTCTTTCTTCCCGATAAGACCATCGAGGCGAAGGCCGTGATCCTCTGCATGGGCGCGGCTCCGAGGCCGCTGGGAATCGAGCGCGAGGAGGACTTCGTCGGGGGCGGGCTCTCGTATTGTGCAACCTGCGACGGCGCGTTCTACAAGGGCAAGACCGCCGCCGTGATAGGCGGGGGAGATACCGCGGTCTCCGATGCGATCTACCTTTCCGCCCTCTGCAAGAAGGTGTATCTTATCCACCGCCGCGACGAGCTGAGGGCTTCCGAGGCGTTGCGCCGCGCCGCCTTTGAGAGACCGAATATTGAGTTCATATGGGATACCGTGGTGGAAAAGCTCGAAGGGGAAAAGAGCCTTTCCGGACTGCTCCTAAGGAACAAGCGCACCTTGGAAACGCGGACGCTTGAGGTGGACGGGGTTTTCGTTGCGGTGGGCATAGTCCCGCGCACCGAGCTGGTTAGGGACTTGCTTGAGCTTACAGCGGAGGGCTTTATCAAGACGGACGTGAACATGGAAACGAGCGTCAAAGGCGTGTTTGCGGCGGGGGATATACGCAATACCCCGCTAAGGCAGGTGATAACGGCCTGCGCCGACGGGGCGGTAGCCGCAACCCGGGCTATGGAACTTTAAAAAGCAGGAGGACGGGGCAAGCTATGCTGGATAAGAAAGGGATGGAACGGGCGCTGGAGTTGCTGGAGCGGGAATACCCGGACGCACAGCCCGCATTGGAATTTTCGTCGCCCTACGAGCTGTTGGTGGCGACCGTGCTTTCGGCGCAATGCACCGACAGGCAGGTAAACATTTGCACCCGGGTGCTGTTTCAAAATTATAACACGCCCGAACGGATGCTCACCCTGAGCGAAGCGGAGCTGGAGGGCTATATTCACTCCTGCGGCTTCTTTCGCACGAAGGCAAAAAACCTTCTTTCGATGTCCCGCGACCTTGTCGCCCGCTTCAACGGCGAAGTTCCGAGGACGAGGGAGGAGCTTATCTCGCTGGCAGGAGTGGGACGCAAGACCGCCAACGTCGTGTTGTCAAACGCCTTTAATACTCCCGCGATAGCCGTCGATACCCATGTGTTCCGGGTGGCAAACCGCATCGGGCTTGCCGAGGCGAAGGACGTTGAAAAGACCGAGCTTCAGCTCATGGAGAACATCCCGGAGGAAAGGTGGAGCTGTGCGCATCATTGGCTGATATACCACGGACGACGGGTTTGCTCCGCGCAAAGACCGAAGTGCGAGGGCTGTACGATAAAGGAGGTTTGCTGCTATGCAATTCATAGACAGGGCGAGAATATTCATTAAGGCGGGCAACGGCGGAGACGGTTGCGCCGCTTTCCACAGGGAAAAATACGTTGCCAAGGGCGGCCCCTCCGGCGGCGACGGCGGCAGAGGCGGCGACTTGATCTTTGAGGCTGATCCGGGGATGTCCACGCTTTTGGACTTCAAATATAAGCGCCACTTTCGCGCTCCAAACGGTGAAAACGGGCGCGGCGAGATGCAAACGGGGGCGGACGGGGACAGGCTCATCGTTCGCGTGCCCGTCGGAACCGTCGTGCGCGATCTTGAGAGCGGCTCGATAATTGCCGACATGAGCGAAGCCAACCGCCAAAGGATAGTTCTCTACGGCGGCAGGGGCGGCAAGGGCAACGCCCGGTTCGCCACAGCCACGCGACAAGCTCCGGAATTTGCGCAAAGCGGGCAAAAGACCGAGGAACGCGAGGTCGAGCTGGAGCTGAAAACCATTGCGGACGTCGGCATAATCGGCTTGCCGAGCGTGGGAAAAAGCACCATCCTCTCCGTGCTGACCTCAGCGCGGCCCAAGATAGCCGCCTACCACTTCACAACGCTAACTCCCAACCTGGGCGTTGCCAGCCGGCACGGCAAATCCTTCGTATTGGCGGATATTCCGGGGCTGATTGAGGGCGCCGCCGAGGGCGCGGGGCTGGGCCACGATTTTTTGCGCCACATCGAGCGCACCCGGTTGCTCGTTCATGTGCTGGATATTTCGGGCAGCGAGGGGCGCGACCCGCTCTCCGACTATGAAAAGATAATGCTGGAGCTTTCCAAGTTCTCCCAAAAGCTTGCCGAGCTTCCCCAGCTCGTTTTGGCAAACAAGATGGATCTCACCGGAGCTATGGAAAATCTTGAGCGTGTAAAGGCGGAGCTTGAGGGCAGGGGCGTGCCGGTGTTTGCCGTTTCCGCCGCCACCGCGCAGGGCTTTGAAGCACCGCTCGACCGCATAATAAACCTGCTCGATACCCTCCCGCCTGTTGCGGTCTTTGCCGAAACGGAGCTTGAAACGCGGCCGCAGTATGAGCGGGGCTTCACCGTAAAGCGGGACGACTCCGGCGCGTTCGTGGTCGAGGGCGGCGATATAGAGCGGTTGCTGGACACGACCGACCCGAACAGCTCGGTTTCGATGCGGCGTTTTCAGCAGTATCTCATTAAAAACGGCATTATCGCGGCGCTTCGCGAGATGGGGTGCAAGGAAGGCGACACCATCAAGCTCGGCGACTGGGAATTTGATTTTGTGGATTAGGAGGCAGGTATGACAGGAAAGGATCGCGCAGTCTTGCGCAAGGAGGCAAACGCCTTAACGGCGATATTTCAAATCGGCAAGGAGGGCATAGGCGAAAATCTCCTAACCTCCATCGACGCCGCCCTCGAAAAGAGGGAGCTTATCAAGCTGTCGGTGTTGCAAAACAGCGACGTTTCGGCGCGGGAGGCGGCGGCAGTTATAGCCGAGGCGCTGAATGCGGAGATAATCCAATGCATAGGCAGAAAGTTCGTCCTATACAGAAGGAGCGGGGAGTAGGCTTTTAAAGCGCAGTTACGATAGCATTTCTTTGGAGACGCCGGCAGGGGTCTCCTTTTAAAAATCTGTCCGGAGAGGCGATGGGAAGTTGTGTCCGGCGCATAAACCCCCGGAAGCGGTTTAATAATTCAAGGCTTGACGAAAGCAAAAGTTCGTGGTATGATTTGTCATACTTTTACTACTCGGAGGAATAGTTAGAATGAAAACGAGGGACGGACGCTATGTTTTCGGCATGGTCAGGGTTGGGGAAAAGGGCCAGATAGTCATACCCAAGGAAGCCCGCGACGAATGCGGCATATCGCCGGGAGACACGATGGTGGTGCTCGGCGACGAAAACAAGAATATAGCGCTGGTGCATGGGGACAAGATGATCAGCTTTTTCAGCGCTGTTTTGGAGGAGAGCAATGGAAGCGATAAGGATTGAGGCGCTTACCAAGACCTATAAGGCGCGCCGCGCGGTGGACGGCTTGTCGCTCTCGGTTCGCGAGGGGGAGTGCTTTGCCCTTTTGGGGCAAAACGGAGCGGGCAAGACTACGACGATAAAGATGCTCTGCTGTCTCACCCCGCCCACGAGCGGCGAGGCATGGCTCTTTGGCGACAGCATCCAAAAAAGCCCCCATGCGGTGAAACAGAAGATAAACGTCTCGCCGCAGGAGACGGCGGTAGCCGCCAAGCTGAGCGTGCGTGAAAACCTGGAGCTTATGGCGCGCATTTACGGCTGTGACGCGGCGGCGGCAAAGCGGCAGGCGGCAGAGCTGATGGAGTCATTTTCGCTGACCGAACGCGCAAAGGATCGCGCAAAGACGCTCTCGGGCGGCATGAAGCGCCGGCTCAGCATCGCCATGGCGCTCATAACGAAGCCGAAGATACTCTTTCTGGACGAACCCACGCTGGGGCTGGATGTGCGCGCAAGGAGGGAGCTTTGGACGTGCATCGAGCGGCTCAAAGGCGAGGTTACGATAATCCTCACCACCCATTACATGGAGGAGGCGGAGGCGCTGTGCGACAGGATAGCTATTCTGCACGAGGGCAGGCTTTGCGCGATTGGAACGGTGGAGGAATTGAAATCGCAAACGGGGTATGACAATTTGGAAAATGTGTTTTTGTCATTGACCGGAGGGGAGGATTTGGTATGAGAATGCTCGCGCTTGCTTCACGCAATCAAAAGGAACTTCTCCGCGACCCGCTGACGCTGATCTTCGGCGTGGGGTTTCCGCTGGTTCTGCTGATATTGATGACGATAATCGAAAACAGCGTTTCCGCGTCCACCGGAATCTCCGTCCCCCAATTCGAGCTTCAAAACCTGTTGCCCGGTCTGCTCGTGTTCGGGCTGTCCTTCCTCTGCCTGTTCTGCGGAATGTTGCTTGCGGGCGACCGCGAAAGCTCGTTTTTGATGCGGCTGTTCGCCTCGCCGCTAACCGCCCTCGATTATCTATCGGCGTATGCGTTGCCCATCCTGGCGGTGGCGGTGGCGCAGAGCCTGATATGCCTCGGCGCGGGGCTTCTTTTGGGAGCGGAGGTTTCGTTAAGGCTTATTTTGCTCGTGCTTGCGCTGTTGCCCTCAGCCCTGCTCTTTATAGCCATCGGCCTTTTGTTCGGAACGCTGTTCACCTATAAACAGGTGGGCGGAGTATCCTCCATCGTGGTGAACGTCGCGGCATGGCTCAGCGGAACATGGTTTGAGCTGAAGCTGGTTGGAGGAGTTTTTGAAAGGATATGTTATTATTTGCCGTTTGCCCATGCCGTAGAGCTTGCAAAAAAGGCATATGCGGGCGCGGGAGATATAACCGTAAATCTGCTTTGCGTACTCGGCTACGCTTTGGCGGTGTTTGCGCTGGCGGGACTGATGTTTCGCCGCAGGATGAAACAATAGAAAGGAGTATATTTATGGAAAACAACATCTTTAAAAATCTACCCAAGCTGGGGTTCGGGCTCATGCGCCTGCCAAAAAAGGACGATGCAATCGACATAGAGCAGGTCAAGGCGATGGTGGACGAGTTTTTGCAGGCCGGCTTTAAATACTTCGATACCGCGCACGCCTACGAGGGCTCGGAGGAAGCTTTCAAAGCCGCGGTTGCAACGCGGTATCCCCGCGACAGCTTCTTTCTGGCGACGAAGCTTCCGGTGTGGAGCTTAAAGTCGCGCGAGGAGGCGGAGCTTCGCTTTAACGAGTCGCTCGAGCGGACTGGGCTGGACTATTTTGACTTCTATCTGCTCCACAGCCTCGGCGGTTCCCGAAGCGAGATATGCGAACAGCTGGGTTTGTGGGATATGATGCAGGAAAAGAAGCGCGCCGGGCAGATCCGCTACGCCGGATTCTCCTTCCACGATAAGGCGGAGGCGCTCGACGCCCTGCTGACTAAGCACCCTGAAGCGGACTTCGTGCAGTTGCAGATAAACTATGCGGACTGGCTCGATCCGATAATAGAGGCGCAAAAGTGTTATGAGGTTGCAAAAAAGCACTTCAAACCGATAATCGTGATGGAACCGGTTAAGGGCGGAACGCTCGCCCGGCTTCCCGGTGAGGTTGAAGCCATCTTTAAAGGCGCGGACGAGGGCGCGTCTCCGGCGTCCTTTGCGATTCGCTTTGCCGCCTCGCTTTGCGGGGTGGCGGTGGTGCTGTCCGGTATGTCCGATATGGAGCAGATGCGGGACAACATCCGCAGCCTCAGCGGGTTTGAGGGCTTGAGCGAGACGGAGAGCGGGGCGATAGACGAGGCGCGCACGCTCTTGGAGTCCTATCGTTCCGTCGCCTGCACCGCCTGCGGCTACTGCCTCAAGTCCTGCCCGCAAGCGATTCAGATTCCGGATACGATAGCCGTTTTAAACAGATACCGGCGGTTCGGCGGGCTGGAGGCGGCAAAGACGCGCTATGCTAAGCTTGGCGAGCGGGAGGGGAAGAACCCGGCGTCCGCCTGCATTGATTGCGGGGTCTGCGAGGAGGTTTGTCCCCAGCGCTTAAAGATTCGCGATGCATTGAAAGAAGCGGTCGGTTGCTTCTCAACCGAGTCCTAAGCCTGCGTCCGCCGGCGGCGGAGGTAGCGACTATAAAAAATCAGAGCCTGTGTACATGGAGCGGCGCTTCGTCCAACACAGGCTCTGTCCTTATTAAATCCGTTGCGGAATATTTAGCGTCGATCGGGAGGGAATGCTCCCGGTCGGAATGGAAAACCGCGGCAGATACCGCCCTACTTGCCCTTATAGCCGTCCATCGTCCGCGGTTTGCCGAAGTAAAACGCCGCCATAAGTCCCGGGCCGCAATTCGAGCCTATGATAGCCCCGATATAGGGATAGCGGACTTCCTTAAAGCCAAAGGTTTTTTGGAGCGACTCGCCAAATTCTTTGGCTTGCTCAGGAATATCGGAATGACAGACATAGAGGATCTGATCATCGGCGTTTTCAACCGTATCCCCAATAATCTGATGCAGGCGGTGCACTGTTTTGTTCAAGCCGCGCACACGCTCCTGAACGATCAGATGCCCCTCGGCGTCGAGGTTCAAAATGGGACATATCTTCAAAGCCGTTCCGATTATCGCGCTTGCCCTGCTGCAACGCCCACTGCGGCGCAGATAGAGCAGTTCATCGGTCGTATACCAGGTGTTGACCCGAATCTTGTTGTCTTCAACCCAGCTCACCGCCTCGTCGAAGCTTTTGCCCTCGTCGCGCATACGAGCCGCCTCCAAAGCCAGCATCCCGTAGCCGGTCGAGCAGAGGGTGGAATCGACACAGCTAATTCTAAGGTCGGGATTTTTCTCCATCAGCATCTTTGCCGCCGTACAGCCGTTTTGCCAAGTTCCGGAAACCCTGCTTCCGAGGCTTATATGGAGTATGGGAAGCCCTGCGCTTAGAAGCGGGCTCCAAAAGTCGATGAATTCCGACGGGTTGAGCTGGCTGGTGCGGGGAAGCATCCCGCTCCGCATACCCTCATAAAACATATGACAGTCGTTCGCGTTCATCGTATCCTTGCAGTCCGCGCCGTTCATCGTATAGCTCATCATGAGAGGGGTGATGCCGCGCTCCTTCAAAAGCTCAAACGGCAGATCACAGCCGGAATCGGTTGTCACTAAAAAACTCATATTCTTCCTCCTTAGCAACCTGTTGAGTTGCCTTTTAGTTTATTACAATCCGTGTCCACGCCACAACCTACCAAGTAAAAACCCGATTCTACTAATCAAAATCAAAACTCTACCGGGAGTAGAGCCTGCATTTTTGGGGGTATCTCATTCGAGCAACCTTCCGGCTTCCGCGGGGTCTGCGCGTTCAACGTCCTTCAAGGTTCTTTGTATCTGCCGCGTCCGCACCCCTATCAGCTTGTCCAGCTCATCGTTTACGCGGTTGAGCTGTTTTTGCGAATTCTCCAACACCTCACCGAACCGGTCGAACTCGGTTTTAACCGCGCCTAAAACCTTCCAAACCTCCGAACTGCGCTTTTGAATCGCCAGCGTCTTAAAGCCCATCTGCAGGCTGTTCAGCAGGGCGGCCATAGTCGAGGGGCCGGCGAGGCTGATACGGTAACTGCGCTGAAGCTCCTCCACCATGCCGCGGTTAACGGCTTCGGCATACAGCCCCTCAAACGGGAGAAAGAGAATGGCAAATTCGGTGGTATTCGGCGGATCAATATACTTGTCCCTGATGCTCCGCGCCTCCTGCTTGAGCCGGGCAACGAGCTGTTTAACGGTCTCGGCTATCAGCTCCTGCGAGCCGCTCTCATAGGCGTCCTGAAGGTCGGCATAGAGATCGCCGGGGAATTTCGCGTCGATGGGGAGATAAACGAAGTCCCCGTTCTCCCCCGGAAGCTTAACGGCATACTCCACAACGTCGCGACTGCCGCGCTTCGTTGCGGCGTTCTCCTCGTATTGATCTTTTAACAGGATTTCTTCCAGGATGGCTCCAAGGCGAACCTCCCCGAGCATACCGCGGGTTTTCACATTGGACAGCACCTTTTTGAGATCGTTTACGCCCACCGCCACCTGTTGCATCTCGCCAAGGCCCTTATATACCTTTTCGAGCTGTTCGTTGACCAGGCGGAAGGACTGCGTCATCTTGCTCTCAAGCGTCTTTTGCAGTTTTTCATCCACGATGTTCTGCATCTCCGCCAGACGTTTTCCGTTCTCCTGCTGCATACTTTGCAGGTTGCGCTCCATCGTCTGACGTATAGCCTCCAGCTTTTGCTCGCTGTTTTGTTCCGAGGTTTTCAGCCTGTCCTCCAAAAGCCGTCCGAGGTTGGCAACGTTTTGCCCCAGCTCCATCCTCAGCGAGGAATCGTCCCTTGGGCGCAGGAGCAATACGATTGCCGTTACGAGTCCCGCCAGGCACAGACAGCCGATTATAATAAGTAAAATCTCAATCAATAGAACAGCCCTCCCGTATGGGCGAGACCGAAAACGATGAAGGCCTGCGCCAATATATAGGTGAACATGACGATAAACCTGCCGTAAGGCGTCTTTTCCTTAAAGTATTCCATGCAGAGGATGAAGTCGGAGCAGATGAAAAGCCCACTGCCGAGCAACACCATGCCCATCCAGTTGCTGAACCTGGTGAAGAAGGTTAAAAGCGCCATTGCGGACATGGAGGCTATCGAAAGCATATAGATTCCTGCCGCAAGCCGCCATTCCTTCGGCACATATTGAAAAAGGGTGAAGCAAGCCAGCCCAAAGAGACTGCCGTAGCAGAGCAGGGCGAGCAGGATAACCGTTCTCCCCGGCGAGCCGATAAGCCCGACGAAGGTGGCTATATAGCAAAGCTGAGTTATAAAGAAGGCGCCCATCCCAAGCCCCCTAAAGAGCGGTTTGTCGGGATAAAGCAGGAAGCAGTCTCCAATGCAGGCAAAAACGAGCGCCAGAATCACAAAAACGGAAAGCTCCTGCGCCGCTTCGATATAGCATGCCAAAAGCAACGGCATGAGGAGAGCCTTGCTGATTGCCATAGCCTTCCTAAGCTTCTTAAAAAGCAGGGACGCAAGGTGCAGGGCGGATACTGCGCAGAACAGGATAACGAGCGCGATTCCCATAAAAGCCTCCTTTCACAAAGATATTATAGCACAGAATTGTCCACTTGCGAAGAGGGAAATATAATGCTATAATTCTAAAGACAAAAATCAGAGGAGGACGTGACGAAATGCAGTATACTCGTGACGTGGAAGAAATGGTATGCGTTAAAAAAGGCGCAAACCATGAGCCGGCTCCCATACCCGAGGAGGGAAAATGGGTTCTGGCAAAGGAAATTAAAGATATCAGCGGTCTTACGCACGGCGTTGGCTGGTGCGCGCCTCAGCAGGGCGCTTGCAAGCTCACGCTGAACATCAAGGAAGGCGTCATCGAGGAGGCGCTGATTGAAACCCTCGGTTGCTCGGGCATGACGCATTCGGCGGCTATGGCGGCGGAAATCTTGCCCGGCAAAACGATACTCGAAGCGCTGAACTCCGATTTGGTATGCGATGCCATCAATACGGCTATGCGCGAGCTGTTCTTGCAGATAGTCTACGGCCGCTCGCAGAGCGCGTTTTCCGAGGGCGGACTGCAGATTGGCGGCGGGCTTGAGGATCTCGGCAAGGGGCTTCGCTCCCAGATAGGTACGATGTACGGCACGAAGGTCAAGGGGCCGCGCTATCTGGAGATGGCTGAGGGCTATGTTTTGAAGATCGGTCTGGACGCGGACAACGAGATAATCGGCTATCAGTTTGTCAGCCTCGGCAAGATGATGGACGCGATCAAGGGCGGCATGGATCCCAAGGAAGCCTTCGAGAAGAATATCGGCGTCTACGGCAGGTTTGCCGAAGCGGTTACGCTGATCGATCCGAGAAAGCAATAATGGAGGTGCGCTATGATAACATTTGAAGGCTATGAGAGAAGAATAGACAAGATCAACGCCGTTTTGAAGCAATACGGAATCGATGGGCTCGAGGACGCCAAGGCGATCTGCGAGAGCGCGGGCGTGGACGCGGCGGGAATCGTGCGCGGAATCCAGCCGATAGCTTTTGAAAACGCCTGCTGGGCGTATACCGTGGGCGCGGCGATCGCCCTGAAGAAGGGCGTGAGAACCGCGGCGGAAGCCGCCGAGGCGATAGGCGAGGGCCTGCAGTCGTTCTGCATTCCGGGCTCGGTTGCCGACCAGCGCGACGTTGGCAGAGGGCACGGCAATCTTGCCGCCATGTTGCTCCGCGAGGACACCCATTGCTTCGCTTTTTTGGCGGGCCATGAGAGCTTTGCCGCCGCAGAGGGCGCTATCGGCATAGCGCGCACGGCAAACAAGGTGCGCAAGGAGCCCTTGCAGGTCATCTTAAACGGTCTCGGCAAGGACGCCGCCTATATCATCTCCCGCGTGAACGGGTTTACCTTCGTCGAAACCGCCTATGATTATTCCACAGGCAAGCTCGGAATCGTTTCCACCCGCTCCTTCTCAAGCGGCGACCGCGCCAAGGTTCGTTGCTACGGCGCGGACGATGTGAACGAGGGCGTGGCGATAATGCGGCACGAAAGCGTTGACGTTTCGATAACCGGAAACTCGACGAATCCGACCCGTTTCCAGCATCCGGTCGCGGGCACCTACAAAAAGTGGTGCAACGAAAACGGCAAAAAGTATTTCTCCGTGGCGAGCGGCGGCGGTACGGGCAGAACCCTGCATCCCGACAATATGGCGGCGGGCCCCGCGTCTTACGGGCTTACCGACACGATGGGCAGGATGCACAGCGACGCGCAGTTTGCGGGCAGTTCCTCGGTTCCTGCGCACGTTGAGATGATGGGACTTATCGGCATGGGCAACAATCCCATGGTGGGAGCTACGGTCGCCGTGGCGGTCGCCGTGGAGCAGAGCCTGTAATCAACGGCAATTTGGGGCGGAGCTTTCCGCCCCTTTTCCATAGGAGGAGGAAGGATGCAGAAGATTCTTACTGAGGGCGACCTGCTTAACGCAAGCGGAGGCCTTTGTGAAGCCGGTTACGCCATGGCCCTTATAAAGCGCTATGACCGGAGCGCCATAAAAGCGAACCGTTTCCGGATCAAGGAGTGGGACTACTATCTTATCCATAACGAGGACTTTGGAGTGGCGCTCACATTGGCGGACAACGGCTATATGGGGCTGGTTTCCGCCTCGTTTCTGAACTTTGCAAAGCCGCATGAGCGCACCGTTTCCAAGATGTTTTGGTTTCCGATGGGCAAAACCGCCCTGCCTCCGACGAGCGCGCAGGGAAGCTCCCAAAAGAACCTCAAGGGTTGCTCCTGCTCCTTCACGCATGAGGGCGGCAGGCGGCGGCTTACCCTGTCCATGGACAATTTCGCCGGGGGCAAGCCTTTCTCATGCGAGCTGTGGCTCTTTGGCGAGCCGGAGGACAGCATGGTTATCGCAACTCCGTTTAAAGAAGCTCCGCGGGCATTCTATTACAACCAAAAGATAGTCGGAATGCGCGCCGAGGGCTGGGCGGAATATCTCGGCGAGCGGTATGAGTTCCAAGGAACGGACAGCTTCGGGCTTTTAGACTGGGGCCGAGGGGTTTGGACTTATTCCAACACCTGGTACTGGGGCGCGGCGCAAGGCGAGGTCGACGGGCATTCGATAGGGTTCAACATCGGTTATGGCTTTGGCGACACGAGCGCCGCGAGCGAAAACATGGTGTTTTTCGATGGGATGGCGCATAAGCTGAAGGAGATTGACTTCGGGATTCCCCGGGCGAACGGTCGCGACGACTATATGTCCGTCTGGCATATGACCTCCTCGGACGGACGGTTCAGCATGGACTTTGAGCCGTTGCTCGACAGGTTCTCCGATACCAATGCGCTTCTTATCCGTTCCTGCCAGCATCAGGTGTTTGGAAGATTCTCCGGCAGGCTCATCCTGGACGACGGGCGAGAAGTGGAAGTAAAGAACCTTCTGGGCTTCGCGGAGAAGGTTAAGAACCGGTGGTAATTAATCCCGGTGTTGCAAAAAAGACGAATCATTGGGTTATAGTAAGTGGGTATGAGCTTTTTTGAGCTGATGCTTTTAGCAATCAGCCTGTCGATGGACGCTCTGGCGGCGGCGTTATGCCAGGGGCTGTCCATGCAAAAAGTGAAGATAGGAAGGGCGGCGCTGACGGCGCTGTTCTTTGGCGGCTTTCAGGCGCTTATGCCGCTGGTTGGCGGGTATCTGGGCGAGTGGTTTTCGGCTTATATTGCCAAATGGACACCCTATATCGCCTTTGCAATCTTAGTGTTCATCGGCGGACGAACGATCTATGAGGCGATAAAGCGGGACGGCTGTGAAGCTCCGGGTCAGCTCGCCGGCATAGGCCAGCTCTTTTTGCTGGCGATAGCCACGAGCATCGACGCTCTCGCGGTTGGCATAACCCTTCCCGCGCTGTGGAAGCAGTCCATATACCTTGCCGCGCTGGTAATCGGTTGCACCACGTTCCTGCTCTCGTTTGCAGGGGTATGGCTGGGGAACAAATTCGGAACCCGCTTTCGCAAAAAAGCCGAGATCTTCGGTGGCGGCGTGTTGATAGCCTTGGGCATAAAAATATTGATCGAGCATTTGCTGGGCTAAGAGGAGTTATATGTCAAAGCGACTGGCGCTGGCTGTAATCATATTCTGCACCCTCACCTGCGTAGCCGTGAGCGCGCTGGTGGTTTCGCTTGCGTCCAAAGCCGAAACCGAGCCGGTCTTGCCCGTCGTTATGGCAACGGAAGAACCCGCCACGCCCGTTCCCACTCCATCTCCCACCCCCACCCCCCGTGCCCCCCCCAACCCCCCCCACCCCCCCGCCCCCACCCCCACAACCACGCGGGGGGGTGGCGGCCCCCGGTTAG
>JAUNBM010000007.1:0-19879 GCA_030527115.1 Clostridia bacterium | reverse complement strand
CACCCCCACGCCCGTTCCCACCCCAACCCCCACTCCCACGCCGTCCCCCTCGCCAACTCCGAGCGGGCTCTTGGGCGGCCGCTTCTTCGAGCTGTTCACCGAGGACGGGGAGGAGCTGACCGAGGACGGCTATCGAAGCGAGAATATCAGCTTCACCGTGACCGTGGTTCGCGACGAGGAGACCTATGCCAACCTCGTAACCTACTATCTGGTGGATATCTATGTTCAGGACGTTACCTATATAAGGACTGCGGCGGCAGGCGGCGACTTTTCCAAACGAACGCGGGACGCCGTTTCGGATATCGCCAGGGAGAACGAGGCGCTCGTTGCCATTTCCGGCGATTACTACGGCTTTTCAAGCTCCGGTCTGGTGCTGAGAAACGGAGAGCTGTACCGCGATAACATTGCCACGGGGGAGGACGTTTGCGTGCTGTACAAGGACGGGACGATGAAGACCTTTCTTGCGGGGGAATTTACGCTCGAGGAGCTAAACACGGAGGAAGCCTGGCAGATATGGTCTTTCGGCCCGGAGCTTTTGGACTATCAGGGCGAGCCAAAGACCGAATTCAATTCGAGCGTCACTAAGCGGAACCCGCGCTGTGCTATCGGCTATTTTGAGCCGGGGCACTATTGCTTCGTGGTGGCGGACGGCAGGCAGAGCAGCTATTCGCGGGGCATGACGATGAGCGACCTCTCGCTTTTGATGTACAATCTGGGCTGTACCGCGGCATATAACCTGGACGGGGGCGGTTCCGCCCAGCTATTTTGGCAAGACGAGATATTCAACAGCCCCAGCGGCGGCGCGCGCAACATGAGCGATATCGTCTATATCGCCGCCGAGGAGCAACCATAGGCAAGCCGCGTGTCTCCCGTTGCGATTTCGCCGCGGTTGCGATTTTTTTCGTACCGATTCTCAATTTTCCGACATATACTGAAGCATGAAGAAGCGTAAAAAGAGGCTGTTGCTGGTAATCCTCGCCATCCTTGTCCTGCTCGTGGGTAGCTTTATATATATCAACGTCAACCTGCGTCCGGTTCTCAAAGGCCTCTCCTCCGCCAGGGTGGAGTCGGTTGCGGCAAAAGCGATGAACCAGGCTATACTCGATATCCTGAGTACCGACGAAGCCGCCAAAGCATTGCTGAACATCTATTCCAATGACAACGGCGTTTATCTGCTCCAGGCCAACAGTAGCAGGCTGAACGTCGTCGCCGCCAACTGTGCCGACCTCGCTCAGGAGCGCATCATGGCGCTCGGTGAACAGGGCATCTCCATCCCGATTGGCACCATCTCCGGCGTTCCGCTTTTTTCGGGAATAGGGCCGAAAATCACATTGAAATTCACCCCCGCAGGCGCGGTTCAATCCTCGTTTGAAAGCACCTTCACCAGCGCCGGCATCAACCAGACCCTCCATCGGATAACCCTCGAACTTCATGCCAATATCCGCATAATCCTGCCCGGCCAGTCGCATACCGTCACGGTGGTGGCCGTGGCGCCAATAGCCGAAAACGTCATTGTCGGCGCCGTCCCCGACGCCTATACCAACGTCGCCAACGAGGAGGATCTGCTAAACCTCGTCCCCGAAGCGCCGTAAATGCGAAAAAATCCACTATTTTGAGCGAATGAGTCAAAAAGAAAATATATCGGCCTTTGCGGTTGCCCTTTTCATTTTGCCATGCTATAATGGCGATGGATTGAAAATGATGAAAAGAGGCAGCTATGTATACAGGTGCGGGAATTATCAAGATCTATGCCGGCAGAACCGGACGAGCCTTTGCCCAGCGTATGTGCGCTTATCTTGGGACTCAGCTCGGAGACGCCGAGACTATCGTCTTTGACGAAGGCAATATCTTCGTTCGAGTCAATGAATCCATCCGCGATAAGGACGTCTACCTCGTCCAGCCTATCGGCCGCGAACCCAACGACGAGTTCACCGAACTGCTCTTTTGGATCGACGCCTTCAAACGTTCAAGCGCCAACTCAGTAACCGCGATTATCCCCTATTTCTCCTATGCAAAGGGCGATAAAAAGGACGAGCCGCGGGTCTCGATTCGCGCTCGCGTTTGCGCCGACTGTATCGAGGCCATCGGCGTTGACCGCGTGATCTTCATGGACTTGCATGCGGCGCAGGTGCAGGGCTTCTTTAAAAAGCCGGTCGATCATCTGCTCGCCCAGCCGCTTTTGGCGGAATATATTCGCCGCCAGGGCATAGTCGACGATAACCTCATCGTCGTCTCCCCCGATGCGGGAAGCGCCAAGCGCGCCCACCTCTTTGCCAACGAATTCGGGTGCTCCGTGGCAATCGGCGATAAAACGCGATATAGCCACCGCGAGGATGCAAAGGTCTTAAATATCATCGGAGACGTCAAGGGCAAAAACTGCCTGGTCGTCGACGACTTCTCAATCTCCGGCGGAACGCTCATAGATATCGCCCGCGGGCTCAAGGAGAACGGCGCGAACCGGATCTTTGCGGCGCTCTCGCATAATGTCATGAACCAAAAGGCCATCGACCGCATCGAAAACAGCGACTACGAATTCTTAGTTTCGACCGACACCGTCGAGTGCCCCGAAGCGCGCGGCTCCAAAAAGATTCGAATTATCTCCGCCGCCCCCATGTTCGCGCAGGCGGTGAAAACTATCCATGACCGCGCCCCCATGAGTACGATGTTCGATCAGCGCATCTCCAAACGGCTCATGGACATGAGCTTTACCGAACAACCGTCTCTGCTGGACGACTGACGTGTAAATGCCAAGAAAGCGTGGGGGGAACCGTACTTTTTTCTTTATGAAAAGAAAAAAGTACCAAAAAAGAAACATACAAGAGGGATTATTTAACCCTGCATAACGTCAATAACACCGCCTTGCCCCGGACACGGGGCAAGGCGGGGAGATTTTTGGGATAATGCTCATTTGCTTTGAAAAAATAATCCTCTAAAAGCACTCCGCCATGCCCCATGTCCGGGGCATGGCGGGAGGAAAAACTTATCTAATTTTTCATATTAACCCTATACGCTTCTTCTTTGGGCGCTTTCTTCTTCCCGCGAAGAAGAAAGTGCGTCTCCCGCGTGAGCGACCGCCTCCGCACGAGCGCCCCGCGCAAGGGGGCTTGAGCTGATGCAAGCCGGGGGGTTAGTCCCAGACGCGGTAGGCCATCAGGAAGTGGCTCGTCCAATAGGTCGTTCTTATGCTTGAGCGAATGACGACCGCGCCCTTGCTTGAGCCGGCGTCGATCATCTTATTGTTGCCCAGGTAGATACCGACATGGCCCTTACCGGTTGCGGTTGCGCCGGAGAACACGAGAATATCGCCGCGCTTGAGGTCGTCCATGCTGGTAATCTTTTTATATTTAGTGACGGTGCGCCAGCCAATCGAGGTGAGGTAGCTCTGCTTAATGCCGGCCTGATTGAGGCACCAATACACGAAGCCGGAGCAATCGAAGGTGTTCGGCCCTTTGGCGCCGCGAACGTATTTACAGCCCAGCTTGCTCTCCGCGATGGCAATGAACTTCTCAACGCCGCTTGAGGTGGAAACGGAACTGCTGTCATCATCGTCGTCATCGTCATCGCTGTTGCCGGGTTTGGCGGTAGCGGTGGCGGTTGATGCCGCGGCTTTTGCGCTGTCGGAAAAGAGCTTGGCTGTCGTTTTAGACCCGATAGCCCCGTCCTGCGATAGTCCGTTGCGCTTTTGGAAGGCGATTACGGCGGCTTCGGTGGCCTCGCCGAAATAGCTTGTAACCTGGGAGGAACGCAGATAGCCGAGCTTATAGAGCTGTCGCTGGGCCTCCTTGACCGAAGTTCCGCTCATGCCTAAGCGGAGCGCATAGGAGAGCGCGTCGCTCGAATCGAGCGCTTCCATCGTTGCGGGGCCGAGGCAACCGTCGCGGGTCAGGCCGTTGGCGTCCTGAAAAGTCTTTATGGCGGCGACGGTTGTGGAATCCATCTCGCCGTCGGCTTCAAAATCATCGTCGAGGTAGCCGAGCTTTATAAGGCGCGTCTGATATTTGGCTATGGTGTCGCTAACATCGCCGTGCTTATAGCTGTTGCTGACGACGTCGTCGCTATACAGCCTGCCAATCGTTTTTTCGCCAACCTTGCCGTCCGCCGTCAGCTTGTTTGCCGATTGAAATTCCATAACGGCGGCAAGAGTTTTCTCTCCAAAGTTGCCGGTTATATAGCTCTTGGCGAGATAGCCGAGCTGATACAGGCGCTCCTGAACCTCGCTCACATCGTCGCCCGAATCGCCGAGCTGCATAATATAGATTTTCGCCTCGTCGGAAAAGAGCATATCATAGGTCGAAGCCCCATAGATACCGTCGGCGGTTAGCTCGTTGTGCTTTTGAAACGCGGTGAGCGCATCCTCGGTGAGACTGCCGAAATAGTCGGTAGGCTCATCGGAATCCAGGTAGCCCAGCTCCATCAAGCGCTGTTGAAGCTCAAGAATCAGGTCGCCGGAGTCGCCCTTTTCATAGACCTTGCCCTCCAGCGGATGCGGGGTGGGCGTAACGACCGCCGTCTGCGAGTCCTCGCCCGCGGTTGCATCGGGGGCTGTGGAAGGTTCGGGGGTGAGCGCGCCGGAATCAGCGGAGAGCGCGGGGACGGGGGTGACATTAGCGCTCAAATTGGCGGCTTCAAGGCTTTTGGCGGCATTGGCGCGCCTTGCGGAGACTGCGATTACAGTAACCAAAACCGCTATGATGAGCGCGCCTGCCGCGCTCACGATGATATAGCGGAACAGCTTGGGAAGCTGGAGCAGTCCTGCCTTAACATTTTTAGCAAAGCTCACGAAAAAGGCGCCGATCCTTTTCAGGAACGGTTCACACTTTCGGTAGACTGACCGGAAGAACTTCCCTATTCGATTAAAAAACGCTTTGATCTTCATAGTACACCTCGATGCGATTATAGCATGAGAATGTAACAGAGTTATGTACAATCTGCTAATTTTTCACTGAAATTTAATCGTAATGTGTCGAATCACTCGGGTGGGTAGCATTTTAAGGCGAGCTGAAGCTCATCCTTCAGTTGATAGCGGCGATCCTCGGGCGCGAGGAGGGTTGCGTGGCGCAGGTTTTTGAGCAGGAAGGCGCGAACCTGCTTCCAGGGCGCGTCAATGCTCGCGCGTATGGCGTCGCCCTCCTCCCTAAGCTCCGCCATATTGGAAAAAGCCTCCAGCAACTCGCCGAGGAGGTGACGGGCGCAGAGCAACTCATGCCGGTCGGAGGTTGAGGACTGATAGAGACTGCGCTTGAGGAAGGCGGCGGCGTCGAGCCCGTTTTCGCAATCCTGCAATTCAAATTCGGAACGCTGGGGAGTTTCGGTTATTTCCAAGAGGCTCATCAGGTCGCAACGGTAGTAGAGGGGCTTGCCATAGCCGGAGATGGACATGACGACATAGTAATAGCCGTCGCACAGCGCGATCGCATAGGGCGAAGCGCGGTAGGGCGCTTGGCGCTGGGGTTGAAGTTCCCCGTTTATGCCGATATTGTTATAGATGAAAGAGACCTGCTTGCGGGACTCTATCGCGGTTTTTAAAATATCGAGGTTGGAAAAAAGCTCGGGGCTCAGGCTGTGGCTCACAGCCGGAAGCGGAAGGATTTGCGCCTCCGAATCCTGAAGCTCGGCAAGTATCTCGGCACTGCCTGCCGAAAGAGGCGCACGGAGCATCGCATCGAGCAGAATCTGGCGCTTTTTGCCGCGCTCCATCCGACTTTGGATATTTTTCAAATAATAGCCGCGGCCGTTCTCCTGATAGGTGGACAGCTCGAAGCCCATCTCCTGCAGGAGCAAAAGATTGCGGCCGACAGCCTTGCGCTCCGCCGTCATGCCGTAGTCCGCCTCGAGCAGGGCGATTATTTGGCGGGTCGTCAGCGGTTGCTCTTTGGCCGCGTGTTGCTCCAGCACCCGCAAAATACAGAGCGATAATGCCTTTTTCCCCTTCGTTTCCGCCATGCTGTTTACTCCTCGTAATAATCTCCGCGCCGGTAGTCGTACAATACGTTCTCATATATCTTCAGGTTCTCCAGAACCTTGCCCGCGCCGATGGCAACGCTTGCAACCGGGTCCTCGGCAACATAGCAGGGCACGCCGGTCTGTTCCGAGATAAATTTATCCAGCCCGTAGAGCTGGGCGCTTCCGCCGGTGAGGCAGATGCCGTTCTCGGTTATATCCCCGCAAAGCTCGGGAGGCGTCTGCTCCAAAATATCCTTCAAATGCTCAACGATGCTGTGCAAGGGCTCGGCAAGGGCATAGGTTATCTCGTTGCCGTCGAGCTGAAGCGAGATCGGGAGACCGCCGCCGAGGGAGCGTCCCTTAACGTCCATGAGCGGAGCGTCCTTCTTCGGATAGGCGGAGCCGAAAGCGATCTTCAGCTCCTCGGCGGCACGCTCGCCTATAACGACTCCGTGCTGGCGCTTGAAATAGCGGACTATCGCCGCATCGAACTTATCCCCGCCGATACGGATGGAATCGGAGACGACGGCTTTGCCGAGCGACAGAACCATCATATCCGCCGTGCCCGCGCCGATATCGAGTATCATGTTGCCCTTTGGAGAAAAAATGTCCACTCCGGCGCCGATGGCAGCCGCCATGGGCTCCTCGATAAGATAGGTATATCTTGCGCCCGCGCCCTCGCTCGTCTCGATGACCGCCCGCTTTTCAACTTCGGTTGCGCCCGAGGGAATCGCAATTACCGCACGCGGCTTGAAAAAAACCCGGTTTCCGACTATGCGGGTGAAATACTGGGCGAGCATCCGCTCCGTTGCGTCGAAGCTCGCAATAACCCCGTCCTGCATAGGACGCATGACGATAAGGTTGTCCGGCGCGCGGCCGAGCATCTCCTTCGCTTCGTTCCCAACGGCGACCAGCTTGCCGCTCCCGCGTTCCACGGCGACAACCGAAGGCTCCCGCAAAACTATCCCCTTGTTACGGATATAGCACAGAACCATCGAGGTGCCAAGGTCTACCCCTATGTCGGAGGAACGAAAAAATGCCATAAAACGACTGTCCTTTCAACTTGTACCATAATTGTACCACCCATCTGATAACAAACTGTGAATGAAAGATTAAATATTTTCACAAAAAAATAATTTTGGGGGCTTGTACAGGCGAAAGGAGAGGGTTATACTGTGATATGCGTAATGAAACGGGAGTACCTTTATGGAAGGCGATTTTGCGATAAAGCAAGCTGAGTTTGTTACGAGCGCCGGTCTCGACTCCGCTTATCCGGCCGAGCTGCCCCTTGAAATAGCGATTGTGGGGAAGAGCAACGTCGGCAAGTCGAGCCTGATAAACGCGATATGCGGCAATCGGAAGCTTGCAAAAACTTCACAACAGCCCGGAAAGACGCGGCTCATCAATTTCTTTTTGATTAACCGCAGTTTTTATCTTGTGGACTTGCCGGGGTACGGCTATGCCAAGGCGTCCAAGCAGGAACAGAAGAGCTGGGGTCAGCTGATTGAGAGCTACCTTAGAAGCGGGAGGGTCAAGCACCTGTTCATGCTCCTGGATATCAGGCACGAGCCGACCGTCAACGATAAGACCATGTTTCAATACCTTATCTACTATGGCATACCGTTCACGCTGATAGCGACTAAGGCGGATAAGGTTACGAAAGCCCGGCGCAAAGCCATGGCGGGCGCGAACGCAAAGTTGCTCGGCGCGCCGCCTTACGCAATCCCCTTTTCCGCCGAGAGCGGGGAGGGCAAGGACGAGATACTGGAGCGCATCGGAGCGCTGGTTTCCGATACAACTTTCTGAAAGGAGAAATTAGACTATGGCGTTAAAGAAATGCCCTATCTGTGAGTTGAATTACATTCGCGACGGCGAGAAAGTCTGCCATGTCTGTTTAAAGGCGAAGAAGGGACTGGATAAGGACGAGGACGAGATACTCATGTGCATCGAGTGCGGCGAAAAGACCGTCGTAAAGGGACAGGAACTGTGCATCGACTGCCTGAAGGAGGCGCAACGGCAGGCCGAGCTGGAGCTTGCCGCTGATAAGGTGCGCCAGGATGAAATAGATATCCCCCTTGAGGAAAGCATCGACGACTTAGCCGAGGAAGAGGACTGATGCGCGTATTTGCCATCGGCGACGTTCACCTGTCCCAGCAAACTCAGAATAAATCCATGGACAAGTTCGGGCCGAGCTGGGAAAACCACGTTCAAAAGCTGTGCGATGCGTGGCAGGCGGAGATTGCAAGCGATGATCTCGTCTTGATTCCCGGCGACATAAGCTGGGCGATGAGTCTCGGGGCGGCGATGGCGGATTTGGAGCTTTTAGCTTCCTTGAACGGGCAAAAGGTTCTGTTGCGCGGAAATCACGATTACTGGTGGTCGAGTTACCAAAAGGTGCTCGACTCCCTGCCTTCGGGCATGTATGCAATACAAAACAACGCCCTGCGCTTTGCAAATATCGCCATCGGCGGCACGCGGGGGTGGCTTCTCCCCGAAAGTTCGGGCTATTCTGAAAAGAAGGACGCAAAGATATATGCCCGCGAGCTTGACCGGCTGGGGCTGACCCTTTCCGCGCTCCCGCGAGATACGGAAAACATAATCATGCTCCACTATCCGCCCTTCTCGGACAAGGGGCAACCCTCGCAGTTCGTGGATCTTTTGGAACAGGCTCCGGTTTCCCATGTGGTTTACGGGCATCTTCACGGCAGGGGGCATAGCGGCGCTTTTGAGGGCGTCCGCAACGGCATAACTTACCACTTCGTTTCATCGGACTACCTTTCGTTTATTCCAAAACGGATTCTCTGACTTGCAAAACCTGCCGGTTTCAGTTACAATGAGGCTTGGAGGGCGTTATGAGCAGGTTTTCTTCTTTTTTAAAGCGTAAGAACATAATTTTTTCGTGGAAAAGATACGGCATCGACGCGCTCGGCGCGATGGCGCTGGGACTGTTCGCCTCGCTTTTGATAGGCACGATAGTAAAGACCGTTGGCGAACAAACCGGCGTGGAGTTCTTAGTCAAGATGGGCGTATTCGCCTCCGCGATGGCGGGGCCTGCAATGGCGGTCGCGATAGGCTACGCGCTTCAAGCTCCGCCGCTGGTGCTGTTTTCGCTCGTTGCGGTCGGCTATGCGACTAACGACCTCGGAGGAGCGGGCGGACCTTTGGCGGTGCTGGTAACGAGCATCGTCGCCGCTGAGTTGGGCAAGCTCGTGTCCAAAGAGACTAAGGTGGATATCTTGGTTACCCCGCTCGTCACCATCTTTTCCGGGATAGGGCTCGCTATGCTGGTAGCTCCATATATAGGAAGCGCGGCAATAGCGGTGGGCGACGCAATCAAGTGGGCGACCATTCAACAGCCGTTTTTGATGGGGATTTTGGTGTCGGTCATAGTTGGAATCGCGCTCACGCTCCCGATATCCTCCGCCGCCATATGTATGTCGATAGGACTGACCGGGCTTGCAGGCGGAGCGGCGGTTGCAGGCTGTTGCGCGCAGATGGTGGGCTTCGCCGTGCTAAGCTTTAAGGAGAACCGCTGGGGCGGACTGCTGGCGCAGGGGCTTGGAACCTCGATGCTTCAGATGGGAAATATCGTAAAGAAGCCGGTAATCTGGTTGCCCGCCATACTTACCTCCGCCATTACCGGGCCGGTGGCAACCTGCATATTCGAGCTGGAGATGAACGGCGCGCCGGTTTGCTCCGGCATGGGAACCTGCGGCATGGTTGGGCCGATAGGCGTTATGACGGGCTGGGGCTTTTCCGCCTCTTGGTTCGACTGGCTCGGCCTCGTTTTGATATGTCTCGTCCTGCCGGCTCTTATCTGCGGCTTGTTCGGACTGCTGTTTCGCAAGCTCGGCTGGATAAAGCAGGGAGATTTAAAATTGGAATTGTAAAGGAGAAAGATTATGTGGAAATTTAGTGAACTGCCCTATGAGAGGCCAAATGTGCCTGCCTTTAAAAAGCAGGTGAAGGCGATGTGCAAGGCCGTTGAGAGCGCGCCGAACTATGAGGCGCAGAAGGCCGCGCTGAAGATGCTGGACAAGCTCGTCCACGACTTTTCGTCGCTGGGAGCCATTGCGCATATACGCTATGATATCAACACCAACGATGAATTCTACGCCGAGGAAAAGAAGTTCTGGGACAAAACCATGCCTTCTTTGATTCCGCTTGAAAAGAAACGGATGGAGCTGATGATTCATCTCAAATTCCGCAAGGAGTTTGAGGCCGAGTATGGAACGCAGATGTTCAAGGAGGCCGAGGCTCAGCTTCGCCTTGCCGACAAGCGGCTCATGCTCTCGATGGTTCAGGAAGCCGGCTTAAAAACCCGCTATGCCAAGCTCACCGCCGGCTGTACAACGCAGTTCCGCGGCGAAAAGTGCAACTTCTACGGGCTTTTGAAGTACATGGAAAGCGACGACCGCGAGATTCGGAAGGCGGCGTTTATGGAATGGGCAAGGCTCTATGAGAGCATCGCGCCCGAGCTGGACGAGATCTATGACAAGCTGATCGGCCTGCGGTGCAAGATGGCGGAGAAGATAGGCATGAGCGGCTATATCGAAATGGCTTATCTCGACCGTGGCCGCTACGACTACACCCCCTCCGAGGTCTATAAGTTCCGCGAGAACATCAAAAAATATGTCGTTCCCGCCGTTGCCAAGCTGTATGAGCAACAGCGCGAACGCATCGGGGTGGATAAGCTCCGCTATTACGATGAAAAATACGCCTATCCCGACGGCAATCCCACGCCGATAGGAACCCGTGACGAGCTGGTTGAGAAAGCGGCGGAGATGTACCGCGAGCTTTCGCCCGAGACCGGCGAGTTCTTCGATTTCATGAAAGCGCACGAGCTTTTCGATCTCGAAACCCGCGACGGAAAGCGCATGGGCGGCTATTGCACCACCATCGCGTCCAAGCTGTCGCCCTTTATCTTCTCCAACTTCAACGGAACGTCCGCCGACGTCGACGTTTTGACGCATGAGGCGGGCCACGCTTTCCAAGCCTATCTTGCCATGCGCAGCATCCCCTGGTCGGAGCAGATGCACGCGCCAATGGAGATCTGCGAGGTGCATTCCATGTCGATGGAGCATTTCACCTATCCCTGGATGGACAAATTCTTCGGAGACAAGGCTGATAAATATCGCTCGGCGCATCTTCAGGACGCGCTCAAAACTATACCCTATCTCGTTGCGGTCGACGATTTCCAGCACCGCGTGTTTGAAAAGCCCGGCATGACCCGCGATGAGCGCTATGCCTGCTGGAAGGAGATCGAGGGGGAATATCTGCCCTGGCGCGATTACGATGGAAACGAGTTCCTCGAAAAGGGCGGTTTTTGGATGCAAAAACAGCATATCTTCCTTTACCCGTTCTACTATATAGATTACGCGCTCGCGCAAACCTGCGCCTTCGGCTTCTATATCAAGATGTGCGAAGACGGCAAGGCGGCGTGGGAGGACTATCTGCGGCTGTGCAAGGCGGGCGGTTGTTTAGGCTACTTTGAACTGCTTGAGTTGGCAAACCTGCCAAATCCCTTCGCGGAGGGAACGGTGCAAAACATGGTTGACGCCGTGATGAAAAAGATAGAGGAGCAGGCGCGGTGATGGAGAGAACCCGCACCTCGATAACCGACAGGCTGGTTAAGCTCGGAATGCTCGGCGCGCTGTCCATCGTGCTGGTGCTGACGCTGAACATTCCGATATTTCCGGTAGTCAGCTTCCTGAAATTCGAGCTGGGAGACGTTCCCATCCTGCTCGGCGCTTTCGCCTTCGGCCCGGGCTGGGGGCTGTTGCTTACGGTTATAGTGTCCGTCGTTCAGGGACTGACCGTCGACGCCATGAGCGGGTGGATAGGCATCCTGATGCACATAATAGCCACGGGACTGCCGGTCGTAATCGCCGGGTTCATCTATCAGCGGAAGCGGACGAGACAGGGCTCGCTGATAGCTATGAGCATAGGCGTGCTGGCAAAGATAGGGGTGATGATTCTTTGCAACTATTTCATCTCGCCCCTGTTCTTCACCACCGCGGAACTGCCCTATGCCGAGGCGCAGGCAATCGTCGTCTCGCTGTTGTGGTACATCGTTGCGTTCAACGCAATCAAGGCGGTTGGAAACGGACTCGTAACCTACCTGCTATATAAGCCGCTGTCGCGCATCTTCTTTAAGAAGCAACTATTCTAAAAAAACGTTCCCCGTTCAAGCTATTTGACGGGGAATGCGAATAAGTTCAATTTGAGCCTCGTTTATGAGGCTCTGTTTTTTACATCTCCCTCCGCCCTTCGAGCGCTTTTTGGAGGGTTATTTCGTCTATGTATTCGAGATTGCCGCCTATCGGGATTCCGCGCGCGATGCGGGTGATCGTGATTCCGAGCGGCTTGATGAGCTTCGCTATGTAAGCAGCGGTAACGTCGCCCTTTGCGTCCGGATCGGTGGCTAAGATGAGTTCCTTAATCTCCCCGCCTTTGCAACGGTCGACCAGCTCGTTGATCCTTATCTCGCTTGGGCCAATGCCGTCCATGGGCGACAGCGAACCGAACAAAACGTGATATTTGCCCATGAATTCCCGCGTCTTTTCCATAGCCGCCACATCCTTGGGTTCGCTCACGACGCAGATAACCGCATCCGTGCGTCGGGGGTCGGAACACAGCTCGCACAGCTCCAAATCCGTATACATTCCGCATACCGGGCAGGGATGCACCTTGTCGGCGGCTTCGAGCAGGGAGTTTGCCAGCTCAACGGTCTCCTCCCTGTCCATGCCGAGGATAAAATAGGCATATCTTTGCGCGGTCTTTCGCCCAACTCCGGGAAGCCGCGAAAGCCGGATAATCAGCTTTTCTATTGCCGCAATAGCCATCTCTAAAAGCCTATGTTCATGCCGCCGGTGACCCGCGACATCTCCTTTTCCACGGTTTCAGTCGCCTGAGCGACAGCCGCATTGACCGCGCTCACTATCAAATCCTCCAGCATCTCCGCGTCGTCGGGGTCGATGCAGGCGGGATCAATCTTGATGCTTTCAACCAGCTTGGTTCCGTAGACGGTTGCCGTTACCATGCCGCCGCCCGACGAGGCCGTGAAAGTCCGTGCGTTAAGCTCCTCCTGCAACTTTGCCATATCCTGTTGCATCTTCTGAGCGCGTTGCATAAGTTGCGCCATGTTTCCTCCCATATTGGGGAATCCGCCTCTTGCCATAATTGCCTCCTGTTAATCAATAATTAGTTTGCTTCCAAAGAGATCCTGTAATTCGGACAGCTCGTCCGACGGCGGCTCAACCCGGTAGAGCAGTTCCAAGCCGGGCCGATGCTGGGACAGAATGTCCTGCACCGTCTTGTAATTCTTCGCGGCTTTAAGTATGTTGCAAGCCGGCTCCTTGCCCATCGGAAATTCGATGATAAGCACGTTGTCCGACAGCGCTCTGGCCGTTCCGTTCTTAGCGGAATAGTGCAACATAGGATTTATCTTTTGTAAATCGCTCAAAACTTCGTTCCACAGCGTCCGTGAGTCCCCGTCAGCCGACGGGCGCCGCTTCGTACCCTCAGCCGTTACATTTTGCTCCAAGCTTTCGCCATCCTCCTCAAACTCCTCGTCATCCTCCTCAAAAACCGGCTCCGGAGCGGGGTCGGGGACGATATCCGCTTCGACGGTTTCCTTTTGGGGAGCTTCCACTTTTATGGAAGGCGTTGGTTCAAACTTCGGCGGCTCGATTTTTCGGGCTTCCAAGGCGGCGAGCCTCGCTTCAAGCGCTTCGAGCGCTTTGTCGTCCTGCGGGCGGCAGATTCTAACCAGCGCGGTTTCCACCAAGGTGCGCGGAGCGGGGAAATAACGAAGCTGAGCCTGCACGTTCACGAGCCGTTCCATGGCGTAAAGTATCAGCGCGGCGTCAAATTTTTCAGCCTGCTTCTGATATCTTGCCATCCGGTCGGGGGTGCAGTCGAGCAGCTCCGGACAGTCGCCACAGCTCTTTGCAAGCATGAGCGCGCGGAGATGCCCGCTTAAATCGTTGACAAACACGGTGAGGTCGCGCCCCTTATTTACAACCTCGCCCACGCATTCAACGCAGGCCCTTGCTCCGCCCGACAGGAGCGCGTCGGCAAGCTCAAAGAGCGAATCCTGTTCAACGCTGCCAAGCACCTCATAGACGTCATGGGCGGTCACCTTTTCACCGCAGAAGGAAAGGCATTGATCCAAAAGCGAGAGCGCGTCGCGCATTCCCCCGTCGGCGGCACGCGCGATGAGCTGTAAACCCTCCGGCTCAACCGAAACCCCGAGCTGTTTTTGAACGCCATCGAGGCAGGCGATTATATGCGCCACGCTGAGCCGGCGGAAGTCGAAGCGCTGACAGCGGGATATGATGGTGGCGGGGAGCTTGTGCGGCTCGGTTGTGGCAAGGATGAACACAACGTGCGCGGGCGGCTCCTCCAGCGTTTTCAAAAGCGCGTTAAATGCCGAGGCGGACAGCATATGAACCTCGTCGATGATAAAGACCCGGTATTTTTGAGCGAGCGGCAAAAACTGCGCCTGGTCGATCAAGTCGCGGACGTTATCGACCCCGTTATTCGAGGCGGCGTCGATTTCAATGATGTCGCCGTTATCGCGAAACGAGGCGCGGCAGTTATCGCAGGTTTGGCAGGGCTCGCCGTCGCGGGGCGACAGGCAGTTGACGGCGCGGGAAAAAATCTTTGCCGCCGAGGTTTTCCCCGTGCCCCTCGGCCCGCAGAAAAGATAGGCATGGGAGGGCTGCTTCTGCTGAATCTGGTGCAGAAGTATGGTGGTTATATGATCCTGCCCGATCACCTCGGAAAAAAACTGAGGACGATACCGGCGATATAGAGCGAGATGAGCCAATTTTCCCTCCGCCTCTGCCAAAGCACGCTGCCCTTCGGCAAGTATTCTAACGCTTTATTATATCATATCCCGAAGCGACATTCAAATACAATTGCAAAAACTGTTCGGGGGACAGCGCTTCGGCCCGAACATCGTCCCTCAGCCCCAGTTCGCTGAGGACGGAGGCAAGCTCCGGCACGTCGCGGAGGTTGTTTTTCAAGGTCTTTCTCCGCATGGCAAGACAGCGGCGCGCAAAGCCGATAAGCCCCGCTTTGGATGCGGACGGAGCGTCGTCTCTCGCCGTCAGGCAAACTATAACGGAGCTGACCGAAGGGGCGGGGTAATAGCTCTGGGGCGACAGCTCAAAGAGCAGTTTGGGGGTATAGTACAGTTGTGAGATTATCGAAACCGGACAGTAGTTTTTATCTCCGGGCAGGGCAAAGAACCGCTCGCCCGCCTCCTTTTGAACCATATACAGATGAAGCTTTGCCGGGGTGGACAGATATCTTTCCAGCAACGGGGAGGTGATGTGATAGGGCAGGTTTCCCATAACCGCCCAGCGCTCGTCGATGAAGCCCGTATCCAGCTTTAAGGCGTCGGCTTGCACAACCTCGCATTCGAGCCCCTCCCTCAGCGCGTTCGCCAGCAGGGAATCCAGCTCGATTGCGGTAACCCGCGCCCCCTTAGCCAAGAGGATTTCGGTGAGCGCGCCCAGCCCCGCGCCTATCTCCAGCACAGGACGCAAGCTCAGCTCCATGCCGTTTAACGCCAGGGAAAGCCGCTCAAAGTCTATGCAGAAGTTCTGTCCGAGGGCGCGGTTGGGGTTGGTTCCGCTCGCGTTAAAAAACTCCTTTACGAATGAAAGCGAGGCTCTCAAATGGTTTCCTCCGTCCGACTAAATGCTCCGCCAAGCGGGCTGTCAAATTCTAAATAAAACTCCGGCTTCGATTTGTGACCCGTTGAGCTACGGGCGGCTATTTTGCAAAGGCGCGGTAGACGGCGTTAACCGCCGCCTCAAAATCCCGCTGTTCAACGCCCACGATGATATTCATCTCGGAGCTGCTCTGATTTATGAGCCTGACGTTTATCCCCGCGTCCCGAAGCGCGCCAAAGAGCTTTGCCGAAACGCCCTTGGCGCGAACCATGCCCTTGCCCACCGTGGCGATGAGCGCAATCTGGCTGGTAACCTCGATCGTGTTCGGCTCGCAATCCTGCCGGATTTCGGAGATTACGGCGTCAAGCTTGCCCTTTAAGTTGCGGTCGTCGATAACGAGGGACATCATGTCGATGCCCGAGGGGCAGTTTTCAAAGGAGATATTGTTGTGCGAAAGCACCCTCAAAAGGCGGTAGCCGAAGCCGACCTCCTTATGCATATTATCCTTAGTGACGGTTATGACCGTAAAGCCGGTTCTGCCCGAGACCCCGGTAACCTCGGACTGCCTGCGCTGAACGCCCATACTGCCGTCGGGGACGATCAGCGTTCCGGAAGCTTCGGGCTTGTTGGTGTTGCGCACATGAATCGGAATCCTCGCCCTGCGCACCGGGAAGATGGAGTCCTCATGCAAAACGTTCGCGCCCATGTAGCTCAGCTCTCTCAGTTCCGAATAGGTAACCAGCTCCATAATGCGGGGATTCTCGACTATGCGCGGATCAGCCATCATAAAGCCGTCAACGTCCGTCCAGTTCTCATAAATGTCGGCGCGAACCGCCCTGGCGATAATAGCTCCGGTTATATCCGAGCCGCCGCGGGAAAAGGTTTTTATGCTCCCATCGCGCTTGCGGCCATAGAAGCCCGGAATAACCACGCGCTCCTTAACGCTGAGCTTTTGACACCAGCGCTGAGTGGTTTCATCGTCATAGGTGCCGTCGTCGTGGAAGGCTATCAGCTCGGCGGGATCGAGAAAGCCGAAGCCCAGATATTCCGCCAGCAAAAGTCCGGTCAAATATTCGCCCCGGCTCGCAATATAGTCGGCGCTCGCTCCCGATTCGATGGCGTGTTCAATGTCGGCAAGCTCCCGCTCCATCCCAACGTTCAAGCCCAGCTCGGACTCAATCGAGCGGAAGCGTTCGCTGACGCGCGCAAAAGGCGGGCGGAAGGAAAGCCCCGTCCGCCGCCGCTCAGCGCACTGTAAAAGCAGATCGGTTATCTTCTCGTCGTTCGGTTCCCTGCGCCCCGGCGCGCTGACGACGACGAACAGGCGGTCTCCGTCCGCTTCGACAATGCCGCGCACCTTATGGAACTGGGAGGCGTCCGCAAGCGAACTGCCCCCGAACTTGGTCATTATCCGCATCTTATCCCTTTTCAATCAGGCGGCATTCAAGATAATACCGCTTTTCGTTCGCTTCGCCCATCGAGAAGGTTTTCCTGGGCAGGGCGCCGTCAAAGACGACGGTCGGGAACAGCTCGCCCTTTTCCATAGCGGGCAGGATGAAGCCGATGTTGTCCCAGCTCTTGTTCGCCAGAGCCTCAACGACGTCCTCGCCGTGGATGTAATCGACCTCGGCGGTGGGATTCTCCTTCAACACAGCGTCGATGGCGTTTTGCAAGGTGCCTACCGCCAGCTGTGCCGCCGGATTCTCAACGACGAAGGCGCCGGTCTCGCCCTTGGCGATAAAGGGGATTATGTGAATGGCTCCCCCCTGCGCCCGGAGCGCTTCCCCGCTTACCACGGTTGCGTTTCCGTTTTGCTCCTCCATCTTCCGTTGCAACAGGTCTATCGCCTTTTGAGCGTTCAGCCCGAATACAACGCGATGGATGGGCTCAAAGACTATGCCCTCATCATGGACGTTTTCGATCTCAACGAGCGCGTACCTTGCGGGATGTCCGGCTCGCTCGCTTTCGGGAAGCTGACTCTTAATCTTTTCCCAGTTGGCTTTCGCGGTTGCGAAGCTGTGATTGCCGTCGCCCATCGCAAAGAGCAGGGGAGCCTTATCGCCGTATTTCTCGGCAAAGGCGTTCCTGTCGGTGAGCGCGGTCAAAGCATTCAAAACGGACTCTATGCCCTTGGGATCGTCCATCAGCCAGCCCGTAATATGCCCGCCGTCGAGCATCAGCTCCGCATCGTAAAGCTTCGTCATCGCGTCGGTATGCTTAATGTGCGGCTCGATTACCGTTCGGTTGGGGTCGTCGATCAGCACCAGAATGTGCGGAAGCTCAATCGGAGCGCCCTCGCGGATGCGCAGTCTCGGCGGGATACGGTCGACAATAGTTCCCTCGGTCGCCCGAATCAGGGTCTCGGAGCCCTTGTTATAATCGTATTCCTCGAGGTCGAGGGCAAGAACGAGCCCAAAGCGGGTATTGCCCGCAACGCTCCTCTTTACCAGCACAAAGCCCTGCGGCTTAGTTTCCAATATCCCCTCGTCCATATAGCGGCGCATATTGGCGCGGATTTCGGCAATTCGCTGATCCTCGCCCTCCTTGCCCAAAAAAGCTTCGGGCAGGAACAAATCGAGGGTTGTGGGAGCGTTTCCGATATACTCGCGTGCGGCTGACCAATATTCCGGCTGGGAGGTATACTGATCGCAGGCTACGACCGCCCACTTTGAAAAATCGGTTCCCTCCGGGGGAAGCATCACCGACGGCACGAGTACGCCCACTGAATTCTCATATTGACGCATAATATTCTCCTCACATTCATATTCAAAGATATCACCTGATTTTAGCATAGTGAACAGGCTATTTCAAGTGAAAAAGGGCGAGGAAAAGAATATATGAAACGTCAATGGAGCGGCAGTTTGGGCTTTGTGCTGGCGGCGGCAGGCTCGGCTATCGGAATCGGCAACATATGGAAGTTTCCGAAAGTCGCCTTCGAGGGCGGGGGAGGGGCTTACCTCCTCGTTTATCTCCTGATAGCCGCCATACTCGGAACTTCGATTCTCATAGCGGAATTCGTGCTTGGGCGCGGCACGGGCAGGACTATGCTCTGCGCGTTCGAGAAGCCCTGGCGCTGGGTGGGCTATCTCGGCACGGCGACGGCGTTCTTGGTGCTATGCTATTATTACCAGGCGGGCGGCTGGATTCTGCGCTATCTTTTCGGCTATATTCAAAGCCCGAAGCTGATGCTAAGCCAACCGGGGCAGATATATGAAACCATGCTGGGAAACGGCGGCTTTCCGTTCTTGGGCGGGCTTATCTGTCCCGCGATATACATCCTGATGAACATTCTGGTGGTGCGCATGGGGCTTATACGGGGAGCGGAGCGCCTCAGCCGGATAGCGATGCCGCTGTTGTTCCTGTTGCTTGCGGTTTTGATGGCGCGTTCCCTCACCCTCGACGGGGCGGGGGCCGGGCTGGCTTTTCTGCTGACCGTAGATTTTAAGGCGCTCGGAATGAAGGGGGTGCTTTCCGCGCTTGGGCAGGCGTTCTTTTCGCTCTCCATAGGAATGTCGGTGATGGTAACCTACGGCTCCTTTCTAAAAAAGGAGGAGCCGTTAGCAAAGAACGCCGCCTGGGTTTGCGCGCTGGACACCCTGAGCGCGCTGATGGCGGCATTTTTAGTTATACCGGCGGTCTTTGCGAGCGGAAGCCTGCCGCAGGGCGGCGGAAGCTTCGCCTTTGTCGAAATAGCCGCGGTCTTTCGCTCCATGCCGCTCGGCGGGCTCTTTGGACTGCTGTTCTATGCGCTCCTGTTTTTGGCTGCGTTCGTCTCCTCGGTCTCCATCCTTGAGGGAGTCCTCTCCTGCTTTGAGGAGCGCTGGGGTTTGTCGCGGACGGGTACTTCGATAGCTGTCTCGCTCGTCGCGCTTTTGATTGGGATTCTCTATTCGGGAAGCTATCTGCATGGCGGTTTCAGCGACTTTTTGGAGAGCCTGACCGACCGCTATCTGATGCCGCTGACCGCGCTTTTCACCTGCTTGTATCTGACGAGCGTATTCAAAATGGAGCGGGCGAAGCTTGAGCTGGGAGGGAGGGGCGCTCTCTTTTCGCTATGGCGTGCGATAATAAGCGTCCTGTCGCCGGTTTTGATACTGTTGATTCTGATATTCTCCCTCCTCGGCTGATAAAATGACGGCGGTCTAAAAGCCTTATTCGGACTTTCGCCGGCGGCGTTTACAGAAATCCGGAGCTGTGGTATAACCCGACTTTTGCAAGCAAAACCCTGACAATGAGATGAAGAATCCCTA
>JAUNBM010000042.1 GCA_030527115.1 Clostridia bacterium | reverse complement strand
AGAGATATTTGGATTGGAACTAAGTTATATGACGCTGACGATGCTGGTTTTCGTCATATTCGGGCTCAGCATCATAGCCTCGTCGCGGGTACAGAGCGTGTTCAACCGCTACAACCGCGAATCGTCCGAACGCGGCCAGGCGGCGCACGGGGTGGCGCGCCAGCTCCTGTACAATGCGGGAAGCGGGGTACAGCTCGAAAGGGTGGGCGGTTCGCTCACCGATCATTTCAACCCCAAGACGCAGACGGTTGGGCTCAGCGAGGCGGTTTACGACTCAAGTTCGGTGGCGGCAGTAGCAATAGCCGCGCACGAGATAGGGCATGTGATGCAGTATGAGGAGGACTATGCGCCCATCAAGATGCGCAATGCGGTTCTTCCGGTGGCGCGGATAGGCTCGCAGGCGGGGCCGTTGCTGTGCATCATCGGGCTCTTTTTGTCGATCTATCCCCTTGCGATTGCGGGCGTGGCGCTGTATGGGGCTATCCTGCTGTTCCAGCTCTTCACCCTGCCGGTCGAGTTTAACGCCAGCCGCCGCGCGCTTGCCATGCTCACCGAGGGCGGCTATATAACGGAGGCGGAAAGGCCGGCGGCTCGCAAGGTTTTGAACGCGGCGGCAATGACCTATGTGCTGGCGGCGCTGGCGAGCTTGGTAACGCTTTTGCGTCTGCTCGCCATAGCGAACAGTTCGCGTCGAAATTAATCGTATGCGGCAGAATAATTTAAGGTTTAAGCGTTACAATGCAAAAAAACAAGGGAGATAAAGCTTATGAGAGCATTGATCGTTGAGGATGAAGTCCATCTCGCAAGAACCTTAAAGGATATGCTTAAGACCGTGCATTTCGATTCCGACATCTGCTTTGACGGAGAGGCAGGTTTGGATTACGGTCTGTCGAACGTCTACGACCTGATAGTTTTGGACATCATGTTGCCCATGCGCGATGGGTTTGAGGTGGCGAACAGGCTGAGGAAGGAGCATATCGACACTCCGATTCTGATGCTGACCGCAAGAACCGACATTGAGGACAGGGTTAAGGGCTTGGACTGCGGAGCGGACTACTATCTGACAAAACCCTTTGAGATGAACGAACTGCTCGCCTGCGTTCGCGCGCTTACGAGGCGGCAGGGCGAGGTGGTGATGGACGCTCTTACCTTGGGCGACCTCAGCCTTAATCTTTCCACCTGCAATCTCTGCTGTGGGGAGCGGAGCGTCCGGCTCGGCAAGAAGGAGTTTTCGATAATGCACATCCTGTTTTCGGCGGGCAAGAGCGTAGTTAGCAAGGAGACCCTGCTGAATAAGGTGTGGGGCTGTGATTCCGACGCCGAGGACAACAATGTGGAGGTTTACATCAGCTTTTTGAGGAAGAAGTTGCAGTACCTCAAGACCACGGTAAGGATAGTTACGCTTCGCAAGTTCGGCTACAAGCTGGAGGAAGCTGAGGAATGATAAAAAAGCTTCGCCGCAGATTTGTTCTGATGGTAATGGGCATCGTCACCCTTGTTTTGGTGGCGATTTTTTTAGTCGTATTCCTGTCGATACGGGGGGTGATGGAGAGGAATACAAAGAGCGCCTTGCAGATTGCGCTTTTGAGCGCGAACGTGCCGAAACAGCCGGAGGAGGAGCAACCGCCGGAGCTGGAAGATAGGCATAACAGGGGCGACGGGATGCCGGTGTTCCTGTTTGAAATGACCGAGGACGGCGAAGCGTCGCTGATAAAGGGCGATTCATCCGCGCTGAGCGAGGAGGAGCTGGACGCTATCTTGGACGAGGTGACGGGCCTTGAGGAGGACGACGGCAGGCTGGAGGACTACGGTTTATCCTATGCGAGGAGCGGGGGCTATCTTGCCTTTGTCAATACCGCCGCCACCGACAGCGTTATGAACTCGGTCGTCAACATAGGCGTTATAGTTTTTGCAGCGACCATGCTGGTGTTCTTCCTGCTGGCCGTGCTTCTGTCCAAATGGGCGGTGCGGCCGACGGAAAAGGCGTGGAAACAACAGCGGAGATTCGTCGCGGATGCCTCCCACGATTTAAAAACGCCGCTGACCATAATCCTGTCCAATGCGGATATGGCGTTGCGGGAGGACGAGGCGAACGACGGGCATATCGGGCTCATCCGCGAGGAGGCAGTCCGCATGAAAAAGCTTATCGAACAGATGTTGCAGATGGCGCGCCTGGATACGGTCGACGCTAAGCCCAGGTTTGAAAATGTGGACTTGAGCGCGCTTGTCGAGGGCAGTCTGCTCTCCTTTGAGCCGGTGCTGTTTGAAAAAGGGGTGGAGCTGGAAAGCGAAATCGAGCCCAATCTCTGCGTGACCGGCGACGGGGAGGAGCTGAGAAAGATGTTCGAGGCGCTTTTGGATAACGCGGGCAAATATACTCCCGAGAGGGAGAAGGTTATTGTGAAGCTGTCCCAAAGCCAGAAGAAGAAGGCGATATTGAGCGTGAGGAACACGGGGGTTTGCATGAGCAGGGAACAGCTGGAGCATATCTTTGACAGGTTCTACCGGGCGGAGGACAGCCGGACTTCGGTTGGCAGTTTCGGCTTGGGACTCTCGATAGCCCAGTCGATAGCCCACCGCCACAAGAGCGAGATAACCGTGGAAAGCGGCGAGCAGATAGGGGTCGTGTTCTCGGTTGCCCTGCCGCTCAAGCAGGCTGTGCAGGCTTAGTAAAACGAAGGTAAAAGGAGAAAGCCGGATAAAGAAAACAGGAGCCGCCCGCCCGGACGGCTCCTTGATTTATTCCGATCCTTTATATCAGGTAACGGGGGTTTTGAGGGTAACGTATTTCCTAATAACCCAGCCTTCCTTGCCGGTGTCGAGCAGACGTATCTTATACCAGGTTTCAGCCGAATTCATTCCCAAAACTCCGACTTGGGTGCCGTAGGCAAGCTGTCCGATCTTGGGCTGGGAGGTTCCCGCGCCCTCGCGGAAGTTGACGTCGGAGGCGTTGATCTCGGCGTAGTATACTATCCGGTTGTTGGTGAGGGTTATGTATTGATAGTGAACCCAGCCCACCGTATCCGAGCCCTTGACCTGAACGCGGAACCAGGCGTAGCCTGCGGAATCGGGCGCCTTCTCGAAGATGTAAAGCGCGGTGCCGTTGGCAAGCGTTTTAATCGAAGTATATTCGGTTCCCGCTCCGCTCCGGATGTTGACGTTCGCGGCATTTATCTTGCCTTCCGCAGTTACGCCGCTCAACCCGTTGGGAACCGGAGTCGGGCTTGGCGTGGCGGTAACGGGGCTGCTCGGGCTCGCCGTAGCGCCCTCAAGCGTTATCGCGGATTTCAAAACATAGCCCTCTACGCCGGTGTCAAGCAGGCGAACCATGTAATAGTCGGTTGTTTGAGCCAGGATGCCAACGCGGGTATTCGCCAAAAGGGTATACAGCACCAGCGCCGTGGATTCCGGCTTGAAGTAGAGCGAAGCTTGGGCGTTCGTCGCTCCGTAGGCGACTATGAGACGGTTGGTAAGCTCGATATACTTGGCGAAAGCCCAGCCGATATTGGTAGTCCCCTTGATATGAATGCGATACCAGTCGCCCGATTTTTCGTAGATATAAACTTCGGTGTCGCGCTTCATCATGAGGATTTGGGCATAACTCTCCCCGGGGCCCTCGCGCAGGCGAAGCTCGTCGGCGTCCACCTTGCCCTGCCCGATAACTCCGTCAAGCCCCGTGGGATTCGTTGGAATCGGGGTTGGCGTCGGCGTTGGCGGCGGAGGAGTGACCGACGCGCCGGTGGGCGGAAGGGTATCGAGCCGGACGATATATCTCAATATCGCCGAAGCGTCGGTTGCACTAACGTTGCCGTCCTGATTGCAGTCGGCGGCGGTAAGCATCGAGTCGGAAAGCGTGATAATTCTCACCAGATGGCGGAGAATCATCGAAGCGTCGGAGGCTTCGACTGCGCCGCTCCCATCGACGTCTCCGAGCGCGACCGAACTCAAAGCGGCGTCTGCGGTTTCTGCCGCAGAGGCAGGCAGATTGATCATCGTAAGCAACATCACGACAACCAAAAGAACACAAAGACGTTTTTTCACACTAAACCCCTCTTTCCTCTTAAATTCAGCTTTATTATAGCATACAAACCTACGGTGGACAACCGAAAAAAGTGTGATATAATGAAAAAAACGCATGGAGAACGCATTTTGGACGCATTTAAGGTGTCATTCGAGGTGGTAGCCCCGCTTCTCATACTGATGGCGGTGGGAGTTTTGGTAAGGGCGGTCAAGCTGTTATCCGCCGAAACTTTCTCAAAGATGAACCGGCTGATATTTTTTATCGGCATTCCGGCTCTCGTATTTCAAAGCATCGTAACCTCATCCCTGTCCTTCGACGGGTTTTGGGGGTTCAGCCTGTGGATAATAATCGCTTTTGCGCTGGTGTTTGCGCTCCTGCTTTTGGTGGTGCCCCGCTTTGAAAAGGACAATCGCAGGCGCGGAGTTTTGGTGCAGGGCATGGTGCGAAGTAACGACGCGGTTTTCGGGCTGGCTGTGGCGGCGGCGTTTCCGGGCGAAAACAGCCTGGCGGTCATGGCGTTTGCGGCGGCGCTCTCGGTTCCGGTTTTGAATGCGATAGGCGTGATTTCGATGGAGGTGTTCCGCGGCGAGAGGGTAAAGCCGCTCAGGCTGATGCTCGATATCTTGAAGAATCCCATCATCATCGCCGTAATCCTGGGCTTCATCGTAAAGCTCAGCGGGCTGACGTTGCCAAAGATAATCATGGTTCCCGTCGGCCATCTTGCAAATATGTGTACTCCGCTCGCTTTCATCATCCTCGGAGGCATACTGACGCGGCAGTCCTTTATGGATAATCGCAAAACGCTTAGCGTCGTGTGTATCTTTAAGCTTGTGGTTTTGCCGCTTTTGGCGGTGGGCGCGGCGCTTCTTTTCGGCTATCGCGGCGATATGCTGTTGGCAATCCTTATCCTGTTCGGCGCGCCTACTGCGATGTCGAGCTTTCCGCTGGCGGCGGCGATGGGCGGCGACGAGGCGCTTGCGGGCGAGCAGGTTGCCGTGACGACCGCGCTGTCGCTGTTTTCCATGTTTCTGTTTCTATTCTTCATGCAACTCGGAGGTGTATTATGACGGAACGACTGTATCTTATCGACAGCGAGCTTAGCGGCTGTGAAGCCGAGGTCTTAGCCTGCAAGAGGACGGAGGGGGGCTTTGCCGTCAAGCTTAGCCAAAGCGTATTCTTTCCGAACAAGGGCGGCCAGCCCTGCGATACCGGCTCTATCGGCGGGGCGAGGGTGCTGAGCTGTTTCGAGGAGGGGGACGCGCTCTACCACCTTTGCGAGCGCGAGCTTGCCCCGGGGAGCCGGGTGAAGGTTGAGATTGACGTTGAACGAAGGATGGATATAATGCGCCAGCACACGGGGGAGCATATCCTCTCCTATTGCGCATGGAAGCTCTTTCAAACTGCCAACGTCGGCTTTCATTGCGCGCTGGATTATGCCACCTTGGATCTCGACAAGCCGCTCTCCCAAAAGGAGCTGGATGCAATCGAATGGGCGGCGAACGAGCTGGTATATGCAAACGCGGCGGTGCGCGCCGATATCTATGCGGACGAGGCGGAGATCAGCGGCATTCAGCTTAGGAAGCATTCGGAGGGCATAACGGCTCCGATAAGGCTGGTGAGCATCGAGGGCGCGGACGTATGCACCTGCTGTGCGCCCCATGTCAAACGCACCGGCGAGATCGGGCAGATAAAGATAGTCGATGCAATGGCTTATAAGGGCGGGATGCGGCTGACCTTTCTTTGCGGCGGCAGGGCTTTGCGGCGGGCGGCGGAAATGCAGAAGGCGATGAGCCGGCTGGCGCTTGAGTTTTCAACCTCGTGGGACAGGGTGGAAGCGGCGGTAGGCAAGCAGGGCGAGGAGCTGAACGGCGTCAGGCGCGAGCTTAGAAGCGCACAGGGCGAGCTGGATGCCTATCGGGCGGAGGAGCTGAAACGCAAAGCAACCGAGGTGGCAGGGGTCAGGCTGATAGTCGATAAAACGACGGCGATGGATGGAAAAAGGCTTCGCTCGCTCTGCCAAAATACGCTGGAGGGCAAGTCGCTGAGCCTGCTCTTTGCGCCGCAAAACGAGCAGGTAAACTATGTTATCTGTTGCAAGGAGCTGAACCTGGATATGGGCGGCTGTATAGAGGCGGTCAATGCGGCGCTGAACGGCAAGGGCGGCGGCAGGGGAACGCTGGCGCAGGGAAGCGCAAAATTAAGACCCGGACTCGATGAGACGCTCATAAGCCTGAAGAACTATTTTTCCAGGTTATTGGGGTAGAATCCGGGCAAAAAACTTGTCGATGAGCCTTATCGGTTTATAGTTCAGCTTGGAGTAACGCAGGCCCTCGTCGCCGGCGTCGTCCTCACGGTTGACGAATTGGGCGCCGGCATGGGCGCGCACGAAAGCCTGAGCCATTGCGGGATAGGCTCCCGAATAGCGCGTCAAAGCTTTTTCCACATGGACATAAAGGGTATCGAAGCGCAGTTCGCCTATCGAGAGCGCGACCACTTCCCCTCCGATTTGGAGGCAGTAGGCGCTCTGACGGAGCTTTTCGCGCCGTAAAAGCAGGTCTGCCGCGCCTTTCAGCTCGTTGCGCTCAATTAGTCCCATATCGACGTGTTCCCCGGCGTAGGCGTTCAAAAAATCGAGACAGGCGCGCTCCAGCTCGGAAGTGACCGGAACACAGCTTGCATAGGGGTTGTCGCGGTAGAAGCGGTTAACGTGGTTCTTTTGCGTGTGATAACGCTTGCCGGAAAAGGTTCTGAAGCTTTCCGCGTCATACAGGTAGTCCGCCCACTCGCGGCGGTTTTCATAGATCAGCCTGTCGCCGTATATCTCGGACAGGCTTGTAAGCGCCTCATTGGGAAGGACGCAAAAGCGAAGCTCGTCATTTCGCATAGCGGCGTCCTGCTCGCAGAGGGCGAGGGCGGCTCTTAGATCGCCACAGCCGAGCGGAAACACATAGCAATCCCCGTCCTTGCCGTAGCGGGCGCGGATAAGCAACATATCGCCGGCAATCTTAAAGTAGGTGGCATAGGCGTCGCGCCATTGGAAAACCGCGCCTATGGTATTGTCGCAAACGGACGGGCGATGCCTTTCAAAAAAGGGCGTTACCGCCTCAAAGTTCTCGGTATTCAAGCGTGTAAACATACGCGCTTATTATAGCAAAACCAAGGGCAGGATGCAAACACAATTTTTTGTTGATTTTCCCTTCGGCATGATTTTTGCATAAAAAATGCAGGTTTTGCGCAAGCTAAGCGCAGTCTTTAAGAAGGAGGATTGTTCTATGAACGGCAATAACGGTAAACAGTGCATCGGCTGTGAGGTTACGAGCTGCCGCCACAACAGGCGCGGCTGTGAATGCGATTTGCCCGCGATCATGGTAAAACCGTCCTGCAACTGCCACAGCGGGGATGCGGACGAGAGTATGTGCGCGAGCTACGAGTGCAAATAGGCGATACGAACCCAAGATGGTTTTTTTGAAGCGGGAACCGAAAGAACGAAGTTCCCGCTTTCTATCACGAAGAAATTTAGTTAGGTACCTTGACAAAACGCTGAGAGTCGGCTATAATGTCAAGGTACCTAATTAGTTTTTTGGAGGGATTTTGAGATGAGGAAGCAGAGGCGAAAGCAGTTCAAGCGGGAGGAGCGGCAGGCGCGGTATAACGCCGCCGACGTCAGCGATAAGCTGATTTTAAACCTTCGCGACTTAGGGCATATCATGCGCCGTCAATACGAGGGCAAGGCCAGCCAAAAGCGGATACTGATAGTCCTGTACCGGGAGGGGACAACGACGCAGAGCGCCCTGACTGAGCGGCTCGGAGTTCAGCCCGGGACGGCGAGCGAGGTGCTTGCCAAGCTGGAGAGCGCGGGCCTGATTCAGCGGGATGCAAGCGCGGTTGACCGGAGGACGATGGATATTCGGCTGACCGAGGCGGGGACGGCGGCGGCTTTGGAGGCGGTGGAGCAACGCCAAAACCGGCATAAGGCGATGTTTGAAGTCCTTTCGGACGAGGAGAAGCTGACGCTTTTGGGTCTGTTGGAAAAGCTGAACGGCGATTGGGAACTGCGCTTTTCGGATGGCGAGAATTCAAGTCCGCCCTGCAAAGCCCGAAATAACCATATTTCACACCACGGAACGACGGAGCGATAGCGGAGAGAACATATGTGGAAGTATATCAAACGCTATCTTCACTATGCGGTGCTGGCGAGCGTGCTGATGATCGGCGAGGTGTTGATGGATCTGCTTCAGCCGACGGTTATGAGCCAAATTGTGGACGACGGGGTACTCGGAGTCAACAGCGGCGGCGTAGGCGACATGAGGCTGATATGGACGCTCGGACTTGCAATGGTCGGAATCGCCCTGTTCGGCGGGCTGTGCGGCTCGCTCAACAATGTGTTTGTGAACCTGTCCAGCCAGAATGTTGGAAACGAAATCCGTAAGGACTGCTTTCGCAGGATCATGACGCTGTCGTTTCCCCAGCTTGACCGTCTTGGGACGGGCTCGCTGATAACGAGGGTGACAAACGATATCACGCAGGTGCAAAATCTAACCGCGCAGTTCGTCCGCGGGATGATACGAACCACCTTCCTCACCCTCGGAAGCATATATTGTATGTTCCGTATAAACACCGACTTCGGACTTATCGTGCTTTGCGCCGTTCCGTTCATCGCCGCCTGTTTGGGACTTTGCCTGAAAAAGGGCAGTCCGCTGTATTCAAAGCTTCAAAAGCAGTTGGATATCGTCAACTCTATCATGCAGGAGGATGTGTCCGGCATCCGGATAATCAAGGCCTGCGTGCGGGAGGTCTATGAGAAGGCGCGCTTTGGAAAGGCGAACGACGAGCTTATCAAAACTCAGCTGAGGGTGCTGTTCATCTTCGCGTTCATGAACCCGACCGTCAATGCGCTGATGTACATGGTTATCACCGTGATCCTCTTTCACGGCGCGTCCACTGTGGGCGTGGGCGGCACGACTCCGGGCGGGGTTATGGCGGCTATCACCTATGCCACCCAGCTTCTCAACCGGATATTGATGCTGGTAATGCTGTTTCAGAGCATTTCCAGGGGCTTCGCCTCGTGGAAGCGCGTCAAGGAGGTGCTTAACAGCGAGCCGGAGCTGAAGGATGGGCCGAACGGAGGCGAGGATTTAAAGAGCCGGGGAGAGATTGAGTTTAGGGACGTCTCCTTCGCCTATCCGGGCGGCGGGCGTCCGGTTATTAGCCATGTAAGCTTCAAAATCCGGCAAGGTGAAACAGTTGCGATTATGGGCGCGAGCGGTTGCGGCAAGACGACCTTAATCAATCTGATTCCGAGGTTCTATGATGTGACGGAGGGCGCTGTGCTGGTGGACGGGCTCGACGTGAGGGAATACCGGCAACAGGCGCTTCGCGACCGGGTGGCGATAGTTTTGCAAAGAAGCGAGCTTTTCAGCCAGACCGTTTATGAGAATATAGCCTGGGGAGATGGGACTGCATCGCGGGACGAGGTCAGGCAGGCGGCAATCACGGCGCAGGCTGACGAGTTCATCTCCCGCATACCGGAGGGCTACGACTCCGTGATAGCGGAAAGGGGCATGAGCTTGTCCGGCGGGCAGAAGCAAAGGATTTCCATTGCGAGGGCGGTATTGAAGGCGGCGGAGATACTGATATTCGACGATTGCAGCGGGGCGCTGGACTTAAAGACCGAAGCCGATCTTTACGAGGCCTTGCAGAGGACGAACCCCCTTAGCACCAAGATTATAGTCGCGCAAAGGATAGCCACGGTGCGACGGGCGGACAGGATATTCGTTATGGAGGGCGGAGCTATCAGCGCCTGCGGCACGCATGAGAAGTTGCTTCGCTCCTGTGCGGCTTATCAGGATATCTACCATTCACAGATTGGGGCGGAGGATGAAATAGATGAGCGAGCGTAAGATTGAAACAAAACAGCCGCAGAGAACCATGTTCGGGACGGTAAGGCGCGAGCGCTTCGCCCAGGTTGAGCATGCGGAGAATGTCAAAGCGGCGCTGAAACGAATAGCCTCCTATCTCGGGCACGAGGGGCTGATGGTAACGGCGATGGCGGCGATCGTCATATTCGGAACGCTTTGCGGCGTATACGCCCCGAGCCTCCAGAGCAGGGCGATAGATATAATCGCGGGCACAAAGACGGGCAACCTCGTTCCGACGCTCGTATTCATGCTCGCCGTTTACCTGCTTTACAGCGGGAGCCAGCTGTTGCAACGGCTTGTCAGCGCAAAGCTGAGCCAGCGCATAGTGCGGAGGCTTCGGCGGGAGCTGTTTGAAAAGATAGCCGACCTGCCCATAGGCTACATGGATCAGCACTCCCACGGCGACGTGATGAGCCGCATGACCAACGACATCGAAAACGTGTCCTCCACCATTTCCCAATCCCTGCCGTCCCTGTTTTCGGGCGCGCTGACGCTTATCGGCACCGTCGCAATCATGCTGTGGTACTGCTGGCAACTTGCCCTGTTGAGCCTTGCCACGGTATTTTTAACGCTCGCGGCGACGAAGATTCTGTCCAAGCGGGTGCGGAAGTATTCAAGAACGCGGCAGATGTTGCTGGGGCGGCTGAACGGAACGACGGAGGAGATGATAGCGGGCTACCACACGGTAGTCGCTTACAACCATCAGGCGGCAACGACCGAGGAATTTTGCAATACCGCCGACGAGCTGACCCGCGCCGGAATCAAAACTGATATCTCCGGCGGGATTATGGGGCCGATAATGAACTGCATCAGCAACATAGGCTTTGTGATTATCGCCGCGTTTGGAGGCTATTTCTCGATAAGCGGGCTGATCTCCGTCGGTGTAATCTCGGCATTCATCGTATATGCCAAACAATTCAGCCGCCCGATCAATGAAATCGCGCAGATATACGGCCAGTTGCAAACCGCGATAGCGGGCGCGGAGCGGGTATTCTCGGTGCTGGATGAAAAGAGCGAGGACAAGACGGGCGAAGAGCTTGTGCCGCAGGAGGGCGCGGAGATAAGCTTCCGCAATGTGAATTTCTCCTATGTTCCCGATCAGCCGGTCATCCGCAACTTTTCGCTAACGGTTCCGTCGGGCAAGAAGGTGGCGCTGGTTGGAGCTACCGGAAGCGGAAAAACGACCATCGTCAATCTGCTCATGCGGTTCTATGATATTCAGGGCGGCGAGATCTATATCAACGGGCAAAATCTTAGCGAAGTATCGCGGGACAGCCTGAGGCGAAACACGGCAATAGTGCTCCAGGATACGATTCTGTTTTCGGATACGGTTTTCAACAACCTTAAATACGGAAACGAGAGCGCAAACGATGAACAGCTGAGGAGGGCGGCGGAGCTGAGCTGTTGTAGGGATATGATTGAAAGAATGCCGCAGGGTTGGAATACCGTTTTGAGCGGTTCGGGGAGCGGAATCAGCCGGGGCCAGGCCCAGCTTTTGGCAATTGCCCGCGCATTTGTGGCTGACCCGAAGATATTGATTTTGGACGAAGCCACTTCCAACGTGGACACGCGCACGGAGAAGGCGATTCAAAGCGCGATGCAGAGCATAATGCGCGACCGCACCAGCATCGTTATCGCGCACAGGCTGTCCACCATACGGGATTCCGACCTGATCGTGGTTATGGACAGGGGCGAGATTGTCGAGAGCGGAAGCCACGACGCCCTGCTAAAGAAGCGCGGGAAGTATTATGAGCTGTATATGACGCAGTATGCCGGCTTTGCCACCTGAGGGCGTTTTGGTTCAGCGGGATTCGCTGTCCTGGGCTTCTTTGGTTCGCATCCTGTCCCAAAGTCCGTATTTCTCCGTGTTGACCAGCGCGTGCAACATCTTTTCCTTCGCGTCGGGCGTGATTTTGCAAAGATGCTCCAACAGCCGTTTGGCTTCGTCGCGCTTGGTGTTGCCCGCAATATCGCAGTTGGGCGGCAGAACGGGCAGGTTCAGTTGCTTTGCCATCGCAAGCGCGTATTTTTCGGGCAGGAAGATCAGCGGGCGAATGACGGTAATATCGCTCCGGGACAGATAGGTGACTGGGGCGAAGGTGTTCATCCGCCCCTCGTAAAGCAAACTCATCAGGAGGGTTTCCAGCACGTCCTCTCGGTTATGCCCGAGGGCGACCTTCGTGCAACCCCTATCCTTGGCGGCGTTATTCAGCGCGCCGCGGCGGAGCTTGGCGCAGAGCGCGCAGGGGCTCCGCTCCTGGCGGTATTCAAACACGACCTTGCCTATGTCGGTATGGATTACCTCGAACGGCATGCCTATCTCGTCCGCGAGGCGGTATATCGGCGCAACGTCCTGATACTTCAGACCGAGATCGAGCATGATGGCGCAGACCTCGAATTGGGCGAAGGCGAAGCGCTGATAAAGCTTCATCGCCCGCATCAAAAGCAACGAATCCTTGCCGCCCGATACCCCGACGCAAATCTTGTCGCCGTCCTGAATCATGTTGTATCTCTCGTCCGCTCTCCGGATGCTTCCCAATACCCTTTTCATAAAAACCTCGCTTTGTTTCAAGAATTATACGATATGCTCTTGCATTTTGCAAGCGAACGTGTTAGACTGACAAAAAATCAATATTGCCTTATCAAGAGAGATGGAGGGACGGGCCCTGTGAAATCCGGCAACCTGCCTTGTGCGTGGTGCCAATTCCCGCAGCTTCGGCTGACAGATGAGAATGTTTGGCTCATCGAAAGGTGAGCGTTTCTTTTTGTAAGGCACGGAAGGAAAAGAAGATGAAAAGGACATTGTTTACGAGTGAATCGGTGACCATAGGCCACCCCGACAAGATCTGCGACCAGCTTTCGGATGCGATTTTGGACGAGATTTTGAGACACGACCCCAAGGCGCGGGTAGCCTGCGAGTGCGCGATTACGACCGGGCTGGTTCTGGTGATGGGGGAGATTACAACCTCCTGCTACGTCGATATAGACGGGCTGGTGCGCAAGACCATCTGCGATATAGGCTATGACCGGGCAAAATACGGCTTCGACGGAAGCACCTGCGGGGTGGTGCTTGCCCTCGGCTCGCAATCGGCGGATATCGCGCTCGGCGTGGATCGCTCGATGGAGCATAAGCAGGGGACGGAAACCGATTCGATGGAGACAGGCGCGGGCGACCAGGGGATGATGTTCGGCTATGCCTGCGACGAGACCGACGTTTTTATGCCCCTGCCCATAGACCTCGCGCATGCGCTCACCCGCAAGCTGAGCAAGGCGCGGCAGAGCGGACTGCTGCCCTATCTCCGGCCGGACGGAAAGTCGCAGGTAACGGTGGAGTATGAGGACGGCGCGCCCGCCCGCATAGACACGGTCGTGCTTTCCACCCAGCATGACGAGCATATTGATAACGAGACCTTGCGAAGCGATATCATTGAAAAGGTGATAGCGCCGGCGCTTCCTGCGCGACTGATTGATAAAAACACCCGCTTTTTGATAAACCCGACGGGCAGGTTCGTGATAGGTGGGCCGCACGGGGATTCGGGGCTGACCGGCAGGAAGATTATCGTGGACACCTATGGCGGCTATGCGCGGCATGGCGGAGGCGCGTTCTCGGGCAAGGACCCGACCAAGGTGGACAGGAGCGCCGCGTATATGGCGCGGTATATCGCGAAGAACATCGTGGGAGCCGGGTTGGCAAAACGTTGCGAAATCCAGCTCGCCTATGCCATTGGCGTTGCCAATCCCGTTTCGGTTCGGGTCGAAACCTTCGGTACGGGTACCGCGTCCGAAGAAAGGCTCGTGAATGCTGTTAAGCGGATTTTCGACCTCAGACCCGAGGCGATAATTCAAACGCTCGGGCTTCGCTCCCCAATCTATCTTCAGACCGCGAAAAACGGGCATTTCGGCAATCCCGCCTTCCCGTGGGAAAGGACGGACAGGACGGAGGAACTGAAGGCGGCGGTTCGATAAGCTAAGCTTAACATTTTGCGCCTTAAAGAAAATGAGGAGCCGCCCTGCCCGGGACGGCTCCATTTTTGAGGCTATTCTTTTTATGGCTTAATCATCCCAATCGTCATCATCATCA
>JAUNBM010000006.1 GCA_030527115.1 Clostridia bacterium | reverse complement strand
CGCAACAACCCCCATTTTCGCTCTCGCTCAATAGGGGTTGTTTGACAGGCTGAGGGCGCCCTTTCGGACGCCCGGTTTTTGCATAAGTTTCTGTGGAAAGAACTTACTTGATTTCGCAGGTTGCGCCAACCTCTTTGAAAGCGGCGACGATCTTGTCTGCTTCTTCCTTGGAAACGGCTTCCTTGACAGCCTTGGGGGCGTTGTCAACGACTTCCTTCGCTTCCTTGAGTCCGAGGCCGGTCAGCTCGCGAACGACCTTGATAACCTTGATCTTCTCAGCGCCGATATCGGTCAGCACTACGTCGAACTCGGTCTTCTCTTCAACTTCCTCTGCCGCCGCAACGGGCCCTGCTACTGCAACCGCAGTCGCCGCCGCCGAAACGCCGAACTCCTCTTCGAGAGCCTTAACCAGCTCCGAAAGCTCCAACACGGACATTGCCTTAATGTCTGCAATCAATTGTTCCTTATCCATTTTAAAATCTCCTTTTTAATTTAAATTTTATGCTTCTTTTTTCTTTGCAATTTGGTCGAGCACGATTGCAAGACCGCTGATCGGGGACATCATGCTGCCCAGCAAGCGGGCGATGAGTACCTCGCGGCTCGGCAGATCCGCCAGAGCTTCGATTTCGCGCGCGTTCATTACGGAGCCTTCGACTATTCCGCCCTTGAACGAACACTTCTTGGTTTTCTTCATGAAAGCCTTGAGAATCCTTGCAGGAGCTACCGCATCGTCATATCCGAACGCGAATGCGGACGGCCCGTGCAGATACTCGTTGATGGACTCGTCAACCTTGAGCTGATCGCAGGCTCTGTAAACCGAATGGTTCTTCAAAACCACATACTCAACTCCCTCTTTGCGCATCTCATTGCGCAGATCGGTCACCTCGGCAACGGTGAGCCCACGATAGTCTATCATGACGACGGACTTGGCTCTCTCGATCTTTTCGACGATCTCCTGAACCTTCGCGGCTTTCATTTCGATAATCTTTGCATTTGCCATGGTTTCACCTCCTTGTAAAATAAAGTCCTCCCGCCGCCAAAACGAGAGGACACAAACAAACGAATGTCTAATGTCTGCCTCGGTGGGGATTATACGCTTGCGCGAAACCTACTGTCTTGGGCGACGATATTAACCTTATGAACTATAACAGCAATTCCCCCCTCTGTCAAGCCCTAAATTTTTAAAATTTTTCAATCCGCGCCCGTTTAGCGCTGAACCTGCCGCTAAGACGCGAACCGCCGCGCCTTTAAAGCGGCGCGGCGGGGTCTTTATTTTGGGGCTGAAGGCTCAGTTTACATTTGATTGAGCTTCTTATAGTACTCTATCTTCTCCAGCGCCTCGTCCTCGGCTCTTTCAAACAATTCCTTTGCAACCTCGGGGAACTGCTGGGTCAGCGCCTTATACCGGGCTTCGCCCAATATGAACTCCTGGAAGGACGCCTTGGGATCCTTGGAATCGAGCTGGAAGGGGTTCTTTCCCTCCTCCGCAAGGTCGGGATTGTATCTGTAAAGCGGCCAGTAACCGGCTTCGACAGCTTTCTTCGCCTCCTCTTGGGAGTGGCTCATATTGATTCCGTGGTTGATGCAGGGCGCATAGGCGATTATCAGCGACGGGCCCTTGTAAGCCTCCGCCTCGTTTACCGCCTTCAGGAGCTGATTCGGGTCGGCTCCCATGCAGACCTTAGCCACATAGACGTAGCCGTAGCTCATCGCCATCATGCCGAGATCCTTCTTCTTGGTGCGCTTGCCCGCCGCCGCAAACTTCGCTATCGGGCCGGTCGGGGTCGCCTTGGAGGACTGGCCGCCGGTGTTGGAATACACCTCGGTATCGACAACCAGCACGTTTACGTCCTCATCCATCGCCAGAACGTGATCGAGTCCGCCGTAGCCTATGTCGTATGCCCAGCCGTCGCCGCCAAAGATCCAGACGCTCTGCTTGGTCAGCAGGTCGCTCATCTCGATTACCTTGTATGCGAGGGAGCAGGCGTCGCAGGAGCATTTCTTGCCGTTTTTGAGCCATGCTTCTTCCCACTCGGTTCCGGTCAGATCCACATCCACGCCCTCTTTGCAGGCCTTAAGCAGTCTTTCGCCGGCAGTCTTGGAACCCTGTGCATCATCCATATTGGCGAGCCATTCCGCGCCCGCATCCTTAATCTCCTGCTGGCACCATTCGACCGCGATCAGCTTTTCAACGGTATCCTTTAAAAGCTCGCGGCGTTGTTTGGTCGCCAGGTTCATGCCGTAGCCGAACTCCGCGTTATCCTCGAACAGGGAGTTTGCCCATGCGGGGCCCTGTCCCTTGGCATTCTTTGTATACGGGCAGGTCGGAGCGGAGCCGCCATAGATCGACGAGCAACCCGTGGCATTGGCGATAACCATCCTGTCGCCGAACAGCTGGGTCAACAGCTTGATATAGGGGGTCTCGCCACAGCCTGCGCAAGCGCCTGAGAACTCGAACAGGGGCTTTAGATACTGGCTTCCCTTGACGGTCTTGCGATTCACGTCGACATCCTTCTCGGACAGCGCGACCGCATACTCCCAATTTGCCTCCTCTTGCTTCTCGTCGGCCATAGGAACCATCTGCAAAGCCTTAACCTTGGAGGGGCATACGTCGGCGCAGTTGCCGCAACCCGTACAATCGAGCGGGCTTACCTGCATACGGAAGGTCAGCCCTTCAAAGCCCTTGCCGGCGTTCAGCGTGACAAAGCCCTCGGGCTTATTAGCCTCCTCCTGCTCGTTAAGCAGGAACGGGCGAATCGTTGCGTGCGGGCAAACGAGCGCACAGCGGTTGCACTGTATGCAGTTTTCGGGAATCCAGCGGGGAACGTCGACAGCGATTCCACGCTTTTCATATTTGGTCGTTCCGGTCGGAACCGTACCGTCGGGGCTCATCTTCGATACCGGCAACTTATCGCCCTCCTGCGCCAGAATCGGCTGGATGTAATCGAGGAAGTAGGGATCGTCGGTCACATGAATTATCTTCGCGCCCTCGGTCGTCTCAGCCCAGCTCTCGGGATAACGAATCTCCTCGATGGCGTTCATTCCCGCGTCGATTGCGGCGTAGTTCTTCAAAACTACATCCTCGCCCTTTTTGCTGTAAGACTTCTTCGCCGCTGCCTTCATGTATTCGAGCGCGTCCTCCGCCGGAATAACCTGGGACAGCTTGAAGAACGCAGACTGCATGATAGTATTTATCCTGCCGCCCATGCCGGTCTCTTTGGCGAGCTTAATCGCGTTGATATTGTAGAAGCGCAGATGCTTGCGAGCTATCGCATTCTTCAGGCTCGCGGGCAACTCATTTTCCATCTCCTCCGCCGTCCAGGGGGAATTGAGCAGGAACACTCCGCCGTCCTTAATCCCATCGGCAACCGCATAGCGGGTTACATAGGAGGGGTTGTGGCAGGCGACAAAGTCCGCATGGTCGATGAGATACGGGCTCTGAATGGGCTTCTTTCCGAAGCGCAAGTGCGAAACCGTGAGTCCGCCCGACTTCTTGGAGTCATAGGCGAAATAGCCCTGAGCGTACATATCGGTATGGTCGCCAATTATCTTGATGCTGTTCTTGTTCGCTCCAACCGTTCCGTCGGAACCCAAACCAAAGAACTTGCAGGCAATCGTTCCCTCGGGAGCGGCGTTGACAGCCGCCGGAAGCTCCAGGCTCGTGAAGGTCACGTCGTCGACTATGCCGACCGTAAAATGATTCTTCGGCTCGTCCTTGTCGAGGTTGTCATAGACTGCCTTTACCATCGTGGGCGTGAACTCCTTGCTCCCGAGTCCGTATCTTCCGCCGTAAACCTTAACTCCACAGCGTCCTGCTTCGCGGAGGGCGGTCGTAACGTCGATATAGAGCGGCTCGCCTATTGCGCCCGGCTCCTTGGTGCGATCCAAAACAGCCAGACGCTTGCAGGTTGCGGGGATGGCTTCCAGCAGTTTATCCGCCGCGAACGGACGATAGAGGCGAACCTTGATAAGGCCGAGCTTCTCGCCCTTGGCGTTGAGATGCGCCACCGTCTCCTCAGCAACGTCCGCTCCGCTGCCCATGATTATCATTACCTTCTCAGCGTCGGGCGCGCCGACATAGTCGAACAGGTGATAATGCCTGCCGGTAAGCTCGCCCACCTGATTCATATAGGCCTGAACGATCTCCGGAATCGCCTCGTAATACTTGTTGGCGGCCTCCCTGTTTTGGAAATAGATATCGGGGTTCTGCGCAGTACCGCCGAGGTGCGGATGCTCGGGATTCATGGCTCTTGCGCGGAAGCGGGCAACCGCCTCGCGGTCGATAAGCTTGTCCATATCCTCGTAATCAATCGCTTCGATCTTTTGAACCTCGTGCGAAGTGCGGAAGCCGTCGAAGAAATGCACAAAGGGTATGGAGGATTTTATGGCGGCAAGATGGGTTACCAGCGCCAGATCCATAACCTCCTGCACCGAGGCGGAGGCGATCATGCCAAAGCCCGTTTGACGGCACGCCATAACGTCGCTATGGTCGCCAAAGATCGAAAGAGCGTGCGCCGCGAGAGCGCGGGCAGATACATGGAACACGCCCGGAAGCAACTCGCCGCTGATTTTGTACATATTCGGAATCATCAAAAGCAAACCCTGCGATGCAGTAAAGGTCGTCGTCAGCGCGCCCGCCTTCAACGAGCCGTGAACGGCGCCCGCCGCTCCTGCTTCGCTCTGCATCTCGGATATGCGCACCTTTTGTCCAAACAGGTTCTTCCTGCCTGCGGCGGCCCAGTCATCCGCTACCTCCGCCATCGGGGACGACGGAGTGATGGGGTAAATCGCGGCAACATCGGAAAATGCGTAAGCCACATGGCTTGCAGCGGTATTGCCGTCAATCGTCATGGTCTTTGCCATAAATCAACTTTCCTCCTCAAAAAATTTGGGCTTGCGCCCTTTTCTACCAGTTAGCATTATAGTCCCATTTTGCCCGCTGTGTCAACAGCTATAACAACAAAAATCCTCCCATTTTCCTGCCCTCATGCAATAGAGTTGCGCTTTTTCCCAAAACGCGCCGGCAAGTCAAATGTGCTTGCCGCAAGAGTCAAAAAAAGCTTTGCAACCGAATATTCTTAAACGCCGATGCAAACGAGGGCCGCCAAAGGATGCGGCCCCCGAAATGTAGTTGAATTTGAATGCTACGCGCCGGTGTCTACACCGTTTACGACGCCCACGGTATATTCAAGGCGTACAACGTAACGGAGTACGCGAGCCGCATCCGCGGCGGAATAGCCGCTGTCGGAGCGGAACGTGTTGGCGGCAAGCGTTTGATACATATCCAGCGTTTCGAGCTTTACTATGGCGCGCAATATGAGGGCGGCGTCGTCCGAGCCGGCTATACCGTCGCCGTTCAAGTCGCCCGCAACGCAAAGCGTATAGGGCATGCCGTCATAGTCTGCAATATCTCCGGTTTTCATTATCTCGTCCATGTTCAGCGACATATACCCCGGAACAGCATATACGAGATCAGCACCGGAACGGTTTGGCGGCAGGTTAGAAATGGTATAATTCGACTCGTCAATGTAAATCTCCTGCCTCATGCGGAAACCGTCGAAAGAGGGAATCCCTATGAACGGCAAAATCCTCGCCCGTATCGGATAGCCCAGGTATTCGGTTTCATCGTTGGGCGCCCATTGCGCCTTATATGCGGAAGTATAGTACAGGACGATTTGCTCCATGATTATCTCGCTGCCAAAGTCGCTGTAATACCAAAATACCTTCTCGCCAAATTCCGCCGGAGGAGCGCCGTTGAACTGCACCCGTGTCAACTGGGTACAGGAGTAGAAGGCTTTGTCTCCGAGCTTTTCGACTCCCTTGCCTATGGTTGCCCCGTCCAATTCAAAGCTATTTGCGAACGCCTCCTCGCCTACCGATTTAACGCTGTCTGGAATCGTTATCGAGGATAACTGAGACCTCGTAAAGGCGCCGTTGCCGATCTCAACCAATCCGCCGGGAAGGTTTACGCTTCCGGCCCGGGTTCTCGCGAACGCATAGTCGCCGATTTCAACGACTCCATCGGGGATGGTATATGAGGAGTCCGTCCTGCCCACGGGATAGGCAATCAAGCGCGTTGCGTCCGCATTGAACAGCACCCCGTCGACCGCCAGGAAAGCGGTATTCCCTTCCTCGACGGCATAATCTTTAACCGGACAGGCGTCGAAAGCGCCCGCTCCCACCGTCTGAAGGCTCGCCGGCAATACAATGCTGTTCTGTTGTAAGTAAGTGCAGGAGGAAAAAGCGCGCTCGCCTATGGACAGAAGTCCGGCAGGCAACTCGAGCGTTGTGATGGCGGAACTATCAAAGGCACGTTCGCCAATCGTCAGCAGTCCCTCGCTGAAGTTGACCCGGGAGAGTCCCATCGCCCTATAGAAGGCGAAAGCGCCTATGCTCGTCACCTGGGAGCCGATGTTCAGCGTCCGTACCAAGCTCTCGCCTGAAAAGGCGTAATCGCCTATGGCGGTGACGGACTCCGGTATGGTGTATTCCGTGCCGCTCTTGCCGCAGGGATAGATAAGGATCGTTTTTCCGTCCGCGGAGCAAAGCATCCCGTCGATGGTCGAAAAGTTTGCGTTGCCCGAAGCAAGGGTAAACTCAGAAATCGCGAAGCAACGTTCAAAAACGCTGTATCCAATCCTCTGGAGGCTCGCGGGCAATACCGGAGAATTAAGCCTAGAGCAACCGCTGAACGCCCCGTTGCCAATCTCAAGCAAGCCCTCGTGGAGCGTTACTGTTTCCAAATTTTGCGCGTTTGCAAAAGCATAGCCCGCTATTTTTGTAACCTCTGCGGGAACCTCGAACTCAGCGACGTCGCGCCATTGCGGGAAGGAGAACAGGGTCGTCCCATCCTTTGTGAAAACAACGCCGTCAACGTCCATAAATGCCGGATTGTCCTCATGCACATATATATTCTGCAAATCTATATATGCGTTCAGGGCGCCCTCCTCGATATTCACAAGCCCTGCGTGAATGTGAATCGTGTAAATGATTGTACCGCCGAGAAAAGCGTTGGACGAAAGCCCGGTGACCGGATAGCCGCCAAGGGTCTCGGGAAGAAACAGCTCCCTGTCATTCCCGGTATACAGGGTGATGGTCGCCTCCCCATCGGTGACCGTGTAGTGGTATGCGCCCTCCGTAAACTCCTCGGCAACGACAGCCTGGACAGGAACAAGCACAAAGAGCAGAACCGAAACCAGTAGAATAGTGATTACGTTTTTCATGCTTCCCATTTCCTTTCTTAATTATATTTGTATTGTACAACGTTAGGAAGGGTTAGTCAAGCGATTTCTTGAATTGCTCTTAAATTATTTTGATATATTCTTGCGCGGTTTTGTGAGCGCAGTAAAAAACAGCGCCGCAGAAACTTCCGCGACGCTGTTGTTGACAGGTTGAATTATGCTCTTGCTTTCATAGCGACGTCGACGAGGGAACGGAAAGCGTCCATATCGTTGACCGCCAGATCCGCCAGAACCTTACGGTTTACGTTCACGTTTGCGAGCTTAAGTCCGTTGATGAGACGGCTGTAAGTCGTTCCGCAGATGCGCGCACCCGCGTTTATACGGGCTATCCACAGCCTGCGATACTCGCGCTTCTTGTGCTTTCTTCCAACATAGGCGTAAGCCATCGAGCGCATGACCTGCTGGGAAGCGGCTCTGTACTGCTTGCTCTTTGCGCCGTAATAGCCCTTTGCAAGCCGCAAAACCTTGCGGCGCTTCTTTAATGCGTTTACTGATCTTTTAATTCTTGCCATAGCGGTTCTCCTTACTTATACGGAATCATCTCGCGAACCTTCTTCTGCTCGCACTCAGCTATATAGCCGGTTTGGCGAAGACCGCGCAGACGCTTGGTGGACTTCTTGGTTAAAATGTGGCTCTTGTAAGCCTTGCTACGCTTGATCTTGCCGTTCTTGGTGACGGAAAACCGCTTAGCAGCTCCTCTGTGTGTCTTAATTTTCGGCATAAAAACCCTCCTAATTACTCTTTGGTGCAAGCACCATAAACATATTTCTGCCCTCTTGCTTGGGCGCGCGTTCCATCGTTGCCGCTTCTTCGACCATCTCAAAAAACGCATTCATCACGTCCAACCCGATACTGCCGTGCGCTATCTGCCTGCCCCGGAAACGGATCGAAACCTTTGCCTTGTCGCCGTTCTTTAAAAACTTCAGGCATTGCTTTGCCTTTATCTCCATGTCACGGCGGTCAATCGTTGCGGACAGCCGGATTTCCTTCAGCTCAATCACCTTTTGATTTCTGCGCTGTTCCTTGTCGCGCTTCATCATGTCGTAGCGATATTTGCTGTAGTCCATCAGCTTGCAGGTGGGCGGCACATTGTTGGAAACCTTGACGAGATCCAATTCGCGCTCATCCGCCAACCGTTGCGCCTCGCGAACATCCATGATCCCCAGTTGCGCGCCGGTTTCGTCGATAAGCCGAACCTCCGGATCGCGGATCTGTTCGTTAATCTGCTGGTCTAAAGTAGCGATGAAAACACACCTCCAAATAAAATAGTGGGCGCAAATGCACCCACCTTAAGCTTTAATCGCGATACCTTGCCTGGCCATTGCCGGCAGGTGAGAGACGGGCGCCTCTGCTTGAACGAACACATTATATGCGCGACTTTAGCCGTTGTCAAGCGTTTTTTTCTTTTTTTTACGCTTCTTTTTGGTAAAAGCGCAGAAAACTAATACGACCAAACTTATGCCCGCAACCAGCCCGGCTATCCACAAGCCGCCCTCCAGAATCGAATTGATAATGCCCGTAAGCTGAGTCCGGTAAGCGGAAAGCGCGATATTGAGCCTTTCAGCATAGCCCTTTAAGCCGAACGCCAGTAGCGGGGCTAAAATCAAAACTGAGCCGCAGAACGTACTGCCGAATACGGCGGTCAGCCCGCCCCGTATATTTCCGATATACAGGCAGAACAGCAGGACGGATAAGCCGAGGGTCAGAATTAGAAGAAGGGTAAACAGGGCTGTAAGCTCCACTATTATCCTGCTCTCCTTTAAAAAGGTCACGGAGTTCAGCAGAAGCGGCTGGTTTACCGCCCAAAGATTGCTTTGCACCGCTTCGGCACAGTCGTCGCCAAAGTCCACCGCCGCCTCATATGAATTGTCGGTGTTCGACAGGATGTAGTTGACAAACCGATTGTTTGGATAGGGAACGGCGGTAAGCTCCGCAGTTGCGTCCTCCCTCGCAAACACGGCGTCGATATATTCGGCGGTATAGCTCTTTATCTCATCGTGGCTTAAAAAGTTCTCCATCGCGCTCTCAGGAAGCCCGTAAAGGATGGCGATATACCCAAGATCATCGTTAAGCTGTTCCTGCATCTCCTCGCAATACCGCTCGTCGGCAAGATGCTTTTTATAGTAATCGGGATTCAAAACGACAAAGCGCATTATCCCCGAAAACAGGCTCAAAAGCGTTGCGGCGGCAAGCAGGGGCGCGAGAATAAAGGTTAGAATGGTTCTTACGGTCTTCATGACTGCACCTCCAGTCCGCTGATCTTTTCGCAGATCAGGGCGCACCGCTCAGTCCTGCGCCTGCCTCCGTTATCCCTCGGATAGCAGGTATACAGCACGAGCTGATCCCCATATTGCAATGTGGGCGTGATTAGCTCCCGATCGGTTCCATCGAACGAGCGCTTGTCAACGACGCGGTACTGATATGGCCCGTACAGCGTCTCAATGGTAACCACCGCCCCGATAGGCGTATCCTCAAGCTGGGCAAATTCCCTGGTGACGTGGCTGGAAATAATAACCCGCTGTCCCTGCCCGGGAAACCCGCCGGAGAAGGACATTCCCGCCGCTTTTTTCAAGATGCTCTTGTCGTTACCGAGATAAACGGGAATGTTTGTTATATCCCAGCCGCCCCCGTCCCAGGTCACGTTCAGCCTCGCAAACTGGGTGCCATAGGCTATGGAGGGCAGAACGTCAGTCGCCTCACCGGGGACGAAATCGCTCCCGTTTGAATCGTCCGTTTCCGAAATCGGTCTGTCACCGACCAAAAGCGAGAAATAAGCCGTCTCCTCAACGACAACATTGAACAGGTACAGCGAAAAAAGCATCGCCGCACCGAAAAAGAGGATAAAGGGCAGAATCCGCAATAGCCCTTTACCCAATGGATTTTCCTTTTTACGTTTGCTCATACTTAGGCTTCCACATCCCTTTTACGAAACACGATGACGGCTATTGCTATTGCCAGCGCCAGCAGAACTCCGCCTCCGACAAGATACCAGACCGTAGTTGCGTTTGCAACGTCGGTTTTGGCGTCGCCGTCGATAACGCCCATGAGCTTGCCGTCCTTATATACGGACACGGAGATATAGCCCTCAAGCTGGGAATCGTTCGAGGGGTCGATAGTGAAGGTCAGCCCCAGGATATCGCCGACCTCGTTTGCAACCCGAAGCGCGCTCGCCTGCTCCGCATCGGTATACTCGCCCCATACTATGCCCTTGTAGGCAACGTTGGCAAGCTCCGTGCTGTAATCTATGGCAAGAACGGCGGACAACTGCTCGTCGCTCACGGTTATCTCCTCGCGATTGATAATCTTCTCCACCTGGTTATAGATGTCCAGCCCCTCCTCGTCGTTCAGCATGGATTTGAGGTTGCTGAGCAACGATTGTTTATTTTCATCGTTAGTGCCGGCAAAGGCGACTGCCGAAAAACTCAGCGCCAGCGCAAATGCCAAGCATAAGGAAATAAGTCTTTTCATTCCTAAAACCTCCTTGTTCTTTCGGGTAAATTATAATTGATAAATGCGTCAAAGATGTGGCAAAACAATATTATTTGCGAAAACTTCACTATTGGTGGTAATCTCAGGCTCCGTCGTGTCCTGCAAGCCAATCAAGAGCAAACCGAGCAACAGTATCGCCAAATATACCACGATGATTATCGGCAGACCGTAGGCAAATTCGGGATGCCTCGTTTTATGGCGCAGGGTTCGCATGGCAATATAGCCTCCCACAGCTCCGCCAGCCGCCGATATTACCAGCAAAACAGCGTTGGGGATTCTTCGCCGGCTATTGATGGCGTTGCGCTTATCGACGGCAAAAGCGGCGAAAGCGGCGATATTGATGAGCAGGAAGTAAGCGCCCACCACCAACAGGATTGTTTCCATGCTACCCTCTTTCCATAACCTTCTTCGCCTCCGTATAGTCGCACTTGCGAACATACATAGCATACAGCTCAGAGGCCTTTCCTTGAGCGTCCTTCTTTTGGTTCCTTCTAACCCTTATCTCATATGCGATGCCGGCATTCTTCATCTTTGCCTTGGCGCGAAGAATCTCCTCGCGTGTGCAGTCAACAAGCAGAAGCGCATGGCTGAAAATTGTGAGCATATGTCTCCCCCTTCGACAACGAGATACACCCTCATTATAGCATGCTATCGCCTGCGCATTGATGAACTTTTCATGAAAAGTGTCAGAACTGCTTGAGATCCGGGAGCAGGCTCTCAAGCCCCATGCTCCGCGACGCCTTCAGTAAAACGGTATCGCCGGGCTGTATCAGCTCCCTCAGCCCGTCCCTTGCCTCCTCTACCGTTTTAAAGCTGTTCGCCCCAAAAATGGAACAGGCGAAGAAGGTCTCGCCGATCAAAATGAGTACGTCCACGCCCAAAGATAGCGCGGCAAGCGCCGTTTCCCTATGGAAGCGGGGGGCTTCGCGCCCCAGCTCGCCCATATCGCCCAAAATTGCAACCCTGCGTCCGCCGGCCTTTGTCAGCGTTTCCAGCGCGGCGAGCATGGATGCGGGATTCGCGTTATAGCAGTCGTTAATCAGCGTAAGCTCCGGCGTCTTTATAAGCTGAGCCCTTGCTCCCGACGGCTCAAAGGCTTCCAGCGCCTCAGCCATCAGCGGAGCGTCCACTCCGAGGCGGGCTCCGGTCGCAATGGCGGCAAGCGCATTTTGCACCATGTGCCTTCCAGCCAGCGGCAGTTTTATCCTGAGTTTTTGCCCAGAGAATACGGCGGTAAAGCTCGTTCCAAATATCCCGTCCGCGTCGATCTGCTCTCCGCGCACCGTGCAGTTTTCCCCGAAACCGTATGAGATGTCGTGGTCTATCTCCCGAAGCAACGGATCGTCGCCGTTGACGATAACCGCTCCGCCCTTTTTCATAAACCTTATCATCTCGGTCTTTTCCGCAAGCGTGCCGCGCCTGTCCTTGAAGAACTCGATATGCGCGTCCCCGATATTGGTGAACAAGCAGACCGTCGGTTGAACCATGGCGGCCAGCGGCGCTATTTCTCCGAAATGATTTGAACCCATCTCAATGACCGCCGCCTCGTGACAAGTGTCGAGCTTGCAAAGCACCTGTGGCACTCCGGTTTGGTTGTTCAGATTGCCCTCGGTCTTTAAGGTTCGATATTTCTTTTGCAAGACCGCCGCCGTCATGTCCTTAGTCGTAGTCTTCCCCGAACTGCCGGTTATCCCGACAACCGGAATATCAAAATTCATCCGGTAGCTCTTTGCCGCCGCCTGAAAAGCCTCCACGGTATCGGCACAAAGTATATGCGGCGCTTCCACCGGTCGGCTCACAAGGCATCCCGAAGCGCCCCTATCCATCGCGCTTCGGCAAAAGTCGTGTCCGTCCAGCGCCTTGCCCCGAATCGCGACGTACAGCTCCCCGGCTTTAATCGTCCGCGAATCAATCGAAAGTCCAAAAACGTCCGCATCGTCACCCTTTAAAGTTCCGCCGCAAACGTTTGCAATCTCCTTTAAGGTCAGTCTCATCTTTTCTCCTTAGAAAGCTCCACTATCCGCTGACAGAGCGACGCATAATCGACTCCCGCCGCCTGCGCCTCCTGCGGCAACAGCGAGGTGGGCGTCATTCCGGGCAAAGTATTCGCCTCCATGCAGTAGAAGCGTCCGTCCTCGGTAAGCATAAAATCCAATCTGCCGTACACCGCCATCTTGAGCGCCTCAAAGCCCCGAACCGCCGCCGCGCAAATGCGGCTTCTCAGCTCGCTTTTAATAGGCGCCGGACAGATTTCCCTCGTCAAGCCGGCGATATACTTGTTTCGGTAATCATAGAAGCCCGAATTGGGCATTATTTCAATGGGCGGGAGCGCATCGCCGCCTAAAACTCCCACGGACAGCTCCCTGCCCTCTATAAGCTCCTCGACGATAATCCTGTCCTCCTGCAAAAAGGCAAGCTCAATAGCGTCCGGCAAAAGCTCCTTATCGCGCACGAGCGTCGTTCCTATCGACGAGCCGCCGCAACAGGGCTTAACCACGCAGGGAAAGGGCAGTTGGTTCAGCTCGACTGCTTCTCCGCGCCGAAGTAATATCCCATTGGGCACTAAAATCCCGTTTTCCCGAAACACCCGCTTGGACTCCCACTTGTCGATAGCCAGCCTGCTCGCCTCCGCGCCTGAGCCCGTATAGCGCACCCCGCATTCGTCCAACAGCGCCTGAAGCCTGCCGTTCTCCCCGCTGTCGCCGTGCAAACCCATATATACCATGTCGGCATAGCGGCAAAGCGCAAGGACGTTTTTTCCTATCTCGTCCGTATCCCCCTCGTCTTTGCGGCTTCTTTTGACCGCGTTCAAGTCCGGAGCGTCGGGGTCTATTACATGGGCGGGCAACTGCCGCGCATTTGAAAACAAAGCCTCAAAGTCGCCGTCAAAGCCGGGCAGTCCAAAAAAAAGATCCACCATCACCGCCCGGTGTCCCTTATCCAGCAGGGCGTTCGTCACCATGGTTGCGGAACACAGCGAAACCTCGCGTTCCGGCGAAAGCCCTCCACAGAGAACCAGAATATCCATACGCATCTCCTCTCATGATATACTATAACACAGTTTAAGCCCCATGACAATAATTTCACATTTGCGCGCTTGTTATTTAGGCGTTGCACGACTATAATAATTATATCCAAATAGAAGGGATTATGACGAAATGAAGAAGCCTTTTAAACTTGCTTTTATCGCCCTGCTTTGCGCATTCTGTCTGCTCTTGTCCGGCTGTCGTTATCTGATTGACGCCGCGAGGGACTTTATCGGGGATGATTCCACACCGTCGCCCGCTCAAGTGGTCGAAACAACGCCCTCCCCCACCGCTTCCGCCGGTGAAGAAGAGCCCAGCCCCCAGCCGACCGCTCCGCTTACCGAGATTGTTTTCCCCGACGTTCAACACGGCGAGGTGAATTTCTCGGATATGGTTTTTACTTATCCCGATATGGACGCGCTGATAGCCGATATTGAAGCGGTTCAGGCTGAATATGATTCGGGCGCGAATCCCGAAGAATGCCTGAGCAAATATGATGAGCTTTGCGAGCGCTATAATCAGGCAAGCTCCCAATGCTCGCTGGCTTACATCCTCTATTGCCTGGACGTTAACAACGAAACCATGCAGAAGAACTACGAGGACTTGACCAACGCGCTCAGCGACGCGGAATGGCGGCTCGTCGATCTCGGCGTATCCATGGTGGAGGACCCCTCAACCTCCGACGCCTTTTCGAGCGAGTATGTCGATTCGATTACGCTTGCCGACGGGCTCAACGACGAATCCATTCAGGGGCTGATAGAGCAGGAAACCTCGCTTTGCAGCGAATATGAGGAATTCAACACCGGCTTTACCCTGAGCTACGGCGGCGTTGAATACACCCTCGATGATATTTACGCGCTGGAGGACTATGAGCTTTATTCCACCCTCCGCACCCTCTATTTAACGGAGTTTAACGAAACCGCCGGCAGTATCTTTGTTGAGCTTATCGACGTGAGAACTCAGATAGCGGATATTCTCGGCTACGATAGCTATACCGAATACCGCTACGACTGCTACGAGCGCGACTTCACGCCCGAAGATGCCCTTGCCTTTGCGGACGACGTCAAGACTTATATCGTGCCCGTCTACCGCTCGTTGCTGATCTACAACTATTATTTCCTCATGGATACCATCTATGAAGCGGAGGACTATCAACTCGAACCCACCATGGAAGCCATCCGCGAGAGCATCTCTGACTTAGTCCCCGAACTGCTCCCCGCCTGGGATTACATGATCGAATACGATCTGTATAACTTCGACGTCAGCGACGCTAAGATGCCCGGAAGCTATACCACCATCATCTCCGAATACAACGCGCCGTTTATGTATTCGCATTGGGACGGCAGTTACACCACCATCAGCACGATAGTGCATGAGTTCGGCCATTACGCGAACTTCTATTTCAATCCCGGCTCCAGCTGGGTTTCCGACGGAAGCTTGGACCTCGCGGAGGTGGATTCGCAGGCGCTGGAGCTTCTTATGCTCACAAAGTCGGAGGAGCTTTATGGGACTCAGTATGCCGACGGTCAGCGCATCGACGCGGTGCTTACCGCCTTAGTCACGCTCATGTCCGCCTGCATGGAGGACGAATTCCAACAGTATGCCTATGCGCATCCCGACGCAACGCTGGAGGAGCTGAACGCCGAATACTACCGCCTCTCCACCGAATATGGCTTCGCCGATCTCTACCTTTACAGCGGCCTGGAATGGGCGACCATCCATCACCACTTCCAGCTCCCGATGTATTACATAAGCTATGCGACCTCGATGCTTGGCGCTTTGCAGGTGTTTGAGTACAGCCTCGATGATTATGACGCCGCGCTGAATATCTATCTGCAAATTCAGACGCGCTCAAGCTACAGCAAGTTCCGCGAAACCCTGATGAACGCCGGACTCAGCGATCCATTCTCCGACGACGTAGTATTGAACATTGCCAACGCCGTCACGGAATATGTCGACAGCATCAATTCCTCCTCCTGGTAGGGATTGACAGTCCGCGCCGAAATTTCAAGGGCGCGCCATAAAAAGCCGAATAAAAATCTTAGAGCAGGCGGAATATCCCGACTGCTCTATTTTTCGCCTCACTCAGCTTCTATGGCGAGGTTGTATTATGCGTTTTTCAATACCGCCCCCGAAGGCTGAACGGACTTAAAGCCCGCCCTATCCAATCAGCGCATCGACTATCGCAATCAGGAGCATATGCACCGGATAGAAAGCATAGGTCAGCCAGCGGCACTTGAACCCGCGTTTATTTGGATCATACAGGTAGATGGGAATCAGAGCGAACAGCGAGCAGAAATAGAACGGCAGTCTTTCCGCTATCAGCTCGGGATAAGACGTTATCACCTGAATGTTCGACCGGAGGAAGTACAGCACAGCGTAGCACACAAGCGCCGCCGCTATCTTTATACGGTTATTCTTAGCCGCATAGAAGCCCACTACAAGCAGAACGCCAAAGAAGCCGAATTCCACGCCGAGACCTCTCGCAAGGAAGGCGACGCTCACAACTGCCGCAATCCTGAGCAACCAGCCCAGCAGATTATAGAACTTCGACTCGGCCTTGCTTTGAATCTCATACTTTGGAAAGTTTCCGAGCTTGTCGTATACATATATGGCAAACAGCCCGAACAGCAGGGTGAAGCAGATGTTGTGAACCATATCTATATAGATATAGTCAGCCAACCCCAGCCAGTTCATCCCCTCCGGCATAACGAAGCCGTGCCTTAAAGCGAAGAACGGAAGCTGAGAAACAACCGCCAGAATCAGCAGTCTCAGCCCGTACTTGTAGATATTTTTGGTGTTGACATAGCCCTGCGCAATCTGAAAAGCGAAGATAGGAAAGGCGATTCTGCCAATATACCGAAACAGCATCAAAAGAGAATCGCCGGGCTCCCAAAATACATAGCCAATGTGATCGAGAAGCATCGCCAGCAAAGCGATTATTTTTAATACAAACGCGCTCATCCTGCACCCCCAACTTACATAATCCACCGTAAATTCGGCCTTGGGCGCGATTTGATGCTTGCGCCCTGCTTTAGTTTAGCATGAACGGGCGAAAAGCGCAACAGCCAATAAGTCCTGTCCGCCGAATTATATTCGCTTGAACAGCAACCCGTCCCTTTGGGAATACCAAAAAAGCGTCCCATGCGAATGCGCCGGTATACGGGCATTTAGCTCCCATTCGGGATACTGCGGGAACAGCAGAAATCCGTCCTGCCCGGCAAAGGCGATAAACTCCACATAGTCCTCCTTGGTCATCGGCATTCCGGAGCTTATGAACCACTCGCCGTCGGAGAGGCTGATATCGGGAACCTGCGGTTCTTTAGCCTTCGAGGGCTCAAGCGGGGCCAGCCGCCTGCCGCAACAGCTAACCGCGCCGTTGCCAAAGCCCAAACAAAACGACTTGCACACGGGGCAACGATAGAAGCGCGCCTTCCTTAAGTTGATTACGGCGGCGCTCCCCTCGCTCAAACCGTCGTCTAAAAGCGCCGATGCGTCGCATTGAAGCGCTTTGCAGAGCGGGGGCAACAGCCCAACGTCGGGCAGTCCGCCTCCGCACTCCCATTTTGAAACGGTCTTGGCGCACACCCCGATGCTTTCCGCAAGCTCGCGCTGGGTTAAGCCCTTTTCGAGCCTTAGCTTTCTAATTTTGTTTCCGGTTTCGTTATTCATCTTCATCCTCCTTCCGACGATTATATTCGGTCGGAGTATTTGACGCAATCCACGCTCCGTGGAGCAAAAAAGGAGTTACGGGCGGCCTTCGATCACATCGTCGTCCAGCACCACGGCTACCAGCATGGAACCCTTGCCGTTCTTGGGCTCTATACGCACCTGCTCGGAATTCAGCTCAATCTTGGCTCCGTGCCGCTGAAAAAGCGTAAAGTCGAGGGGTTCGCGAACCGTTCTGACATAGACGAGCTTCGAGCCGTTGGAACCGTTCTTCTTGAAATCGAAGGTCTTTACTCCTTTTCCGTTTCTGCCCTGAAGCTCATAGTCGAAGAGGAAGCTCCGCTTGCCAAAGCCCTTATCGGATATGGTCAGCAACTCGCCCTCGTCGCCCGTCTGTTCAGCGAATATGAGCCGGTCGCGCGGTTCAAGCTTGATGCCGTGAACGCCCGCCGCGCTCCGCCCCATCGACGGAACGGCGTCGGCCTCAAATCGTATGCTCATCCCCTGTTCGCTGACGAGCAGGATGCTCTCGCTCCCAGCCCGAACGACCTTTAGAAGCTCATCCTTGTCCTTCAGGGCGATTGCCGCAGTCCGCTTGGCTCTCACGGCATAATCGGCCGCGGGACTGCGCTTAACCATTCCGTTTTTCGTGAAGAACAGATAATCGCCCTCCCCGCTTTCGTTGAAAGCCGCCACGATATTCTCGTTCTTTTCAAGGGTCAACAGCGAAACGAGGCTCGTGGCTCTCGCCGTAGCCCGCGTTTCCGGAATATCGGCAACCTTGAGGCTGAGCAAAAACCCCTTGTCGGTCATAAGCCGCAGGTTTTCGTTGCTCCTGGTTTCGACTATATAGAGCGGGATATCCGCGGCAATCTGCGACAGATTAAACTGTCGCGACGGCAGTTTGCGAATCTTTAAGTCCTTGCAAACGGCTATCGTCACATCCTCAACAAACTGCTCCTCCTCAACCTGAACGTCGATATCGTCCTCCTTGGAAATAATCTGGGTTAGGCGCTTTTGTACAAACAGCTCGCGAATCTCCAAAAGCTCCCGCTTTATCAGGTTAACGAGCTTGCGATCCGAGGCGAGGATGGCCTTCAGCTCGGCTATCCGCTTTACCACCTGTCCGTATTCGCGCTCTATCGTGATTATTTCAAGGTTCGTCAGCCGCTGTAAACGCAGATCGAGTATCGCCTGCGCCTGTATCTCGCTGAGGCTAAAGCGTTGCATCAACCGCTCCCGCGCCTCCTTGGGATTCTTGCTGGAGCGAATCAGCTTGATTACCAAATCCACGTTGTCCACCGCAACCATCAGTCCCGCAAGGATATGCTCGCGCTTCTCGGCAACCTCCAGCTCGTTTTGTGTGCGCTTAGTCACCACCTCGCGCTGGTGGCGGATATAATGGCCTATGACCTGGCGAAGATTGAGTTGCTGGGGCTTTCCGTTGGCTATCGCCACGAAATTGACCCCGAAGGTGCATTGCAAGTCCGAATACTTGAACAAATACTGCAAAATCCTCTCGGGATCGCCGTCCTTTCTTATCTCGATTACGGCGCGCATACCGCTCCGGTCGCTCTCGTCGCGAATGTCCGAAACGGCGGAAAACAGCGCCTTCTTCTCCTGCGTGATGGCGAGTATCTTTTCAAGCGCCGCCGCCTTGTTAACCTGATAGGGCAGTTCGGTTATGACGATGAGCGTTTTTCCGTTTTTGAGTTCCTCAAAGTGGGTGCGCGCGCGCATCGTGAGCTTGCCCCTGCCGGTTTCATATGCCTGCGCAAGCTGATCGGACTGAAGGATATAACCGCCGGTGGGAAAATCCGGAGCCGGAAGATACTGCATCAGCTCCTTGATGGTGATGCGCGGATTGTCCATCATGGCGATTACCGCGTCGATGGCCTCCTGGGGATTGTGCGGCGGTATATTGGTGGCAAGCCCGACGGCTATCCCGCTCGCGCCGTTGATAAGCAGGTTGGGAAACCGTCCCGGGAGCAATTCGGGCTCCTTTACTGTATCGTCAAAGTTCCACATGAACGGAACGGTATCGCGGTCTATATCGCGCAAGAGCTGCATCGCCGCCGGAGTCATTCGCGCCTCGGTATAGCGCATGGCCGCCGCCGAGTCGCCGTCAATCGAGCCGAAGTTGCCATGCCCGTCCACGAGCGGAAGCCGCATATTGAAGGGTTGCGCCATCCTCACCATCGCGTCGTACACCGACGAATCGCCGTGGGGATGATATTTGCCCAGGCAGTCTCCAACTATGCGCGCGCTCTTTCTGTGCGGTTTGTCTGGCGACAGTCCGAGCTCCAGCATGGCAAACAGAATCCTGCGCTGAACGGGCTTTAAGCCGTCCTCGACCCGGGGCAGGGCGCGCTCTAAGATAACGTGTTCGGCGTAAGGCATCATCGACTGATGCATTACCTCCTCCATTCTGCGCTGGATTATCGTTTCCAGCAGGGTGGGCATATCCTTGGACTTCTTTGCCATAATCGCTCCTTACTCCCTGATCTTGTCGTATACGGTCTGCCCGTGCAGAAAATTGGCGTGGTCGAATATGTATTCCTTGCGCGACTGAACCTTGTCGCCCATCAGCACCGTAACGAGATGCTCGACCTCGGCGGCGTCCTCTATGGTCACGCGGACAAGCCGCCGTCCCGCCGGATTCATAGTGGTTTCCCAGAGCTGTTCGGGGTTCATCTCGCCAAGTCCCTTATATCTTTGCAAGGTATAGTTCTTTCCCATCCCGCGCAACGCCTGCTTCAGCGCGGCGTCGTCATAGCAGTATACCGGCTCGCCGTTCGGCTTTTGGAGCTTATACAAGGGCGGCATCCCCATGTAGACGTGCCCTTCCACGATCAGCTTTTTCATGTAGCGGTAGAAGAAGGTGAGCAAGATCGCGCGGATATGCGCTCCGTCCTGATCCGCATCGGACAGGATGATAATTTTATCGTATTTTAGCGTATTGATGTTGAAGTCCTCTCCGATTCCCGTGCCGAGAGCCGTGATTATCGAACGGAACTCCTCGTTTTGCAACACCTGCTCGAGCCGCTTCTTTTCCACGTTCAAGGGCTTGCCCCTGAGCGGGAGAATTGCCTGAAACCTCCGGTCACGCCCCTGCTTTGCCGAACCGCCCGCCGAATCGCCCTCGACGATGAACAGCTCGTTGCGGCTGTAGTCGCGGCCGGTACAGGAGGCGAGTTTGCCGACAAGGGGCGCATTTTCGAGCTTATTCTTCTCACGCGCCGTCTCCTTCGCCTTCCTCGCCGCCGCCCTCACCTTGGCGGCTTTTAGCGCCTTATCCACCATGAGGTTGGCGGTTTCGGCGTTCTTCAAGTCCTCAAGATAGGCGAAGAGCTGTTGCTGAACGACGGTCTCCACCGCCGGGCGCGCCTCGGTATTGCCCAGCTTGGTTTTGGTCTGGCCCTCGAATTGGATGGTCTTCATCTTCAGCGAAAGCACCGCCGTTATGCCCTCCCTGAAATCCTCGCCCGCAAGCTGGGGATCCTTGTCCTTCAAAGCCCCGATCTTGCGCGAATAGTCGTTCATCACCTTGGTCAGGGCGGCTTTAAAGCCGGTCTCATGCGTTCCGCCCTCGGTTGTCGGGATGTTATTCACATAGGAGAAGATGTTGTCCGAAAAGCCGTCGTTGTGCTGAATCGCCACCTCGACCGCTATATCCCCGCTTTTGCCGGAAAAATGAATCGGCGCGGAATAGAGCGGGGTCTTGTCCTCATTGAGATAGGAGACAAAGTCGGACAGCCCGCCCTCAAAGCGGAATTCCGCGTGCCGGTTCTTGCCCCAGTCGCGGTTATCGTCAAGCACAAGCTTTACCCCCCTGTTGAGATAGGCAAGCTCGCGCAGGCGCTTGGCAATGATGTCATAGCTCATATCCAGCGTTTCAAAAACCCTATCGTCGGGCAGAAATGTTACTATCGTTCCCTGCTTGCGGGTGCGTCCGACCTCCGTCAGGGGGCTGAGGGGTTTTCCGGAGATGATATGCCCGTTCTCATTCGTCTCCTCGCTCGAAAACTCTATTTTATATGCCCGGTTCTCGCAAAAGACCTCGACCTTCGTCCACCGCGACAGGGCGTTTACCACCGATGCGCCCACGCCATGCAGACCGCCCGAATAGCCATAGCTGTCGTTGCCGAATTTTCCGCCGGCATGCAACTGCGTGAACACCACCTCAACGCCCGAAACGCCCATCTTCTCGTGGATGCCCACTGGGATGCCGCGGCCGTTGTCGCAAACCGTAACGCTCTTATCGCGATTCAAAGTGACGCTAATCTCGTCGGCATATCCGTTTGCCGCCTCGTCAATGGAGTTGTCAACTATCTCCCAGAGCAGATGGTGCAAGCCGCGCTGACCGGTGGAACCGATATACATTCCGGGGCGCATTCTAACCGCGTCCAGCCCCTCCATAACCTTTATGTTCGATACGGAATATTCCATAAATCACCCTCGCAAAAATTAAATCCACATTTCACCAAATAATATTATACCACAACATCTGGTAGCTTTAAAGCACCCAAAGCTATACATTTACGGTTTGTTTACTTTCTTAGCCTCCCCTCCCGTTTAATACCTCCCGTCATTGCAACACAAAGGAACCCAAATCGCGAATTTTATTTGACCGCCGCCTTTTTTTAGGGTAAAATAGCGCCATGGAGAAGCGCGCTCTCAATCTGGTGCATACGGAGCAAAGCCATCCGGAGCGGAAACGCATTCGTTCGGACGGCGTTTTGTATTTTTTACTGCTCGCTTCGGTACTCTTTGTGATATGGGCGTGCAACCGGTTCTCCGACCGGCTCCCCCTCCCCACCGGCTATGTTCAGCTCATCCTCTACGTCATTCTGCTCATTGGCGCGCTCGTCATTATCCGTTACCGGCTCACGGGCTTCCGCTATACGCTTACCGACGAGGCGTTCTATGTGGATAAGATTGTCGGCAGGCGCGAATCCAATCTGCTCGCGATTCCGCTTGGCAGTCTGTCCGCGGTCTCGGAATACGAAAGAGGGGTAAAAAGCCCGCGCCTCTACTGCGGAAAAAGGAAAAACGCCGTCAGGCTCACCGCCGATGGCAGGGACTACCTTTTGTCTATCAGTCCCGAACTCAAGGAGAAACTCGTTGAATACGCTCGAAAGATGGTTTAACAGCATAGCGGAGGGAAACGCCCCGCACGCGGCCCTGCTTTGCGGCCCCGACGCAGGTCTTTGCGAGCTTTATGCCCGCGAGGCGGCGGCCTTGTTTACCGCAAAATCCAAAAATCCCGCCTTGCTCCGCGATAACCCGCGCTATCTTGAGCTTGTTCCGAGCGGGATAGACTCCCTTCGTTCCTCCTTGCGGCTCTTTCGCGAGCTGGGCGATTCCGCCGGAAACCGCTGTATGACGATCTTCAGCGCCCATCTGTTCAAGGTTCAGGAGCAGAACGTGCTGTTAAAAACGATAGAGGAGCCGCCCCTCAACACCCTGATAATCCTAACCGGAACCGAGGCGGGGCTTCTGCCCACAATCCGTTCCCGCTGTATGACGCTCCGGCTCTCGGCCGCTTCCGAAAGCGAATGCGAACGTTTGCTGATAAGCGAGGGCACAGCGCCCGATCTTGCGCGTTTATGCGCTAAGCTGTCGGACGGACGGCTTTTTGAAGCGCGGCGATACGCCTCCGAAGATTATCGCAGGTTTAGAACCGCCGCCGTCGCCCTCGTCGAGCGGCTCATGCTCTCCCATATTCCCTATGGCGAGCTGACCGAGCTTTTGAGCGGAACGTCGGGCAAGGGCAAGCGGAGTGTCGATTCCGCCCTGCTTTCGGATTTTTTCGACATATGGCTCTCCCTTTTGCGCGATTCGCTGATAAAGTCGCTGAACTGCGCCGGCGGACGCAACGCCGACTGCGCCGAACTGACGGATAAAATCGGCTCGCGCTTTACAATTGCGCAAATTCAAGGTATTATAGAGACAGTCTTGGAAGCTCAGCGGATGCTCGGCTTCAAAACCAATCCCGCCGTCACCCTCGATTGGGCGCTGGCGAAGTGTAAAGGATGAATTATGGTAAAAGTAATCGAAGTTAAGTTCAAAACCAGCGGCAGAAGCTATTATTTCGACCCGCTCGATTTTAATATCAAACAAGGCGACGGCGTAATCGTGGAGACTGCGCGCGGCACCGAATACGGAGAAGCCTCTTCGAACATCAAGGAGCTTGAGCCCGGCGAGCTTATCGCTCCGCTCAAGCCCGTTCTCCGCATCGCAACCCCCGAGGACACGCGGATGCGCGCCGAGTATTCCGCAAAGGAGGCCGATGCGCTCGCGCTTTGCCAGCAAAGAGTAGCGGCGCATAAGCTCGATATGAAGCTTGTCGACGCCGAATACACCTTCAACGGGAGCAAGGTGGTATTCTATTTTACCGCCGACGAGCGGGTGGATTTCCGCGAGCTGGTGAAAGACCTCGCGTTCCACTTTAAAACCCGCATCGAACTTAGGCAGATCGGAGTTCGCGATGAGGCGAAGATGCTCGGCGGACTTGGTTCCTGCGGCCGCCCCGTCTGTTGCAAAACTTTTTTGGACGATTTTCGCCCGGTCAGTATCAAGATGGCAAAGGAGCAGAATCTTTCGCTCAGCCCCACAAAGATTTCGGGTCTGTGCGGCAGGCTGATGTGCTGTCTGCAATACGAGCAGGAAGCCTATGAGACCATGCACAAGAAGATGCCGAAGCTGGGCAAGACCGTGGTAACCGCCGACGGAATAGGCACGGTGGTTGACAACGACGTTATTACCGAAAAAACTAAGGTGCGCCTCACCATGGACGACGGCACCATCGACGTTCGCGAATACCACTATACGCTTCTCGCCTCCGAGGGCGAACCCGCGCCAAAGATTCCCGTCTCCCCCGCCCGCACCGAGCCGGAAAAGCCGCCCCGCCCCCGCGAGCCACAGAAGCCGCGCCCAAAGGCTCCGCCCCAGGAGCAAGCTGAAAAGCCCTCAAACGAGGAACCGCATCAGCCCAAAAAAGGCGGCTTTAACCGAAACAGAAGGCAAAAGCGACCGCAGAATAAGCCCGCCGAGAAGTCCCAGCCCACATCGAGATAAAGCGCGAAAGGCCGCCGGTTACGCATTTAAAAGCAAGATTCCCGCCTTACCGTTTCAAAGCGGCAAAGCGGGAATTTCATTTGCGCGTTGAGCCTTAGCCCCGCGCCCGTTCCATCGTTACTTACTCAACCTTGCCGAGCGTAGCTTCGAGGCGGACGATAAAGCGGAGGATTGACGCCGCGTCGGCGGCGCTGTAGGTATTTGAAAAGCTTGTGTTTGCCGCTTGCGCTTGCTCGGAATTAAGGGTTATCAGGCGGACTATTGCGCGAAGCACAGACGCCGCGTCCATTGCGTTTACGTCGCCGTTGCTGTCTACATCGCCCATGACTATCACCGTGTATTCCGTGTCATTCACCGTCACCTTATCGCCCGTTTTGAGCTTGCCCGAAAGCGAGCCAACGTCCGCTCCTAACTTCGTTGCAAGCTGTTCCGCCGTCGTGTTCGGCGGGAGGTTGGTGATGATGCAATTATCCTCGTCTATTTCGGCATACTGCCTGCTGATGCTACCGTCCGGATTGACTACGACAAAGTAATCCATTAGCAACTCCGAAAGCTTATAGCCTTCCCATGTGGTTTCCCCGTTCGGCGCCCAGAGGTGCGCATATTCATCGTAATAATACAGGGTGACGTTAAGGGGACTGCCATCTTCATCATAGAACGCTCTGCTTCCAAATTCACTCGGCGGCGCGCCCTCAAAGGTGACCGCGTTTAAGGCGTCGCACCCGAAGAACGCATGGCTCCCTATGCTCGTGACCGAGCCGGGGATGGTTATGGAGGTCAGCGCGGCGCACCAGTAGAACGCCGAATCGCCTATGCTCCTGACCGAGTTGGGCAGGGTGATTGAGTTTAGACCGTAGCAATCGAAGAACGCATAATCGCCTATGCTTACGACTGAAGCAGGAAGGTTTATGGAAGTCAGCGAGAAGCAACCCCTAAACGCGGCGTTGCCTATGCTCCTGACCGAGGATGAAATGGAGATTGAAGTCAGCAATTCGCAGTATTCAAACGCTGACTCGCCTATGCTTACAACCGAGTTCGGTATGGTAACCGAGGTTAGCGCCTTACAGCTGCTAAAGGAATGATTGCCTATGCGCTCGACCGAAGCCGGAATGGACAGGGAAGTAATCAGCTCAGAGCTATGGAACGCATAATCCGCAATCAGCCTCGTGCCCTCCTCTATGATGAGCGCGCCTCCCGGCAAATCGCCCTTATGCCCGATCAGGCAGTTGTCCAGATACAGAAGTCCTGCGGGTTGATCGTTATACCAACCCGTGTCGAGGAAGGCGAAACGGTCGATTCTTGCAACGGAGTTGGGAATCGTTATCGAGGTCAGCGATTCGCACATATGAAACGCGCCCTCGTCTATGTTTGTGACAGAGTCCGGCAGGACGATGGAAGTCAGCGATTCGCACATATAAAACGCGCTCTTTCCGATGCTCGTGACGCCGTTTTCAAGGGTCACCGCGCTTAACGCTTTGCAATCATAGAACGCGGAATCGGCTATGCTTGCGACCGAGCCGGGGATGGCTATTTCGGTCAGCGCATAATTGAAAGCAAAAGCGCCCGTCCCTATTCTTTCAACCGTGTTGGGGATGTTGACAGCCGCCAGCGAATCGCATTGCGAGAATGCCGCCTCGCCTATGAGGGTTAAGCCGTCGGGGAGGGCAAGCTCCTTCAGCGCGTAGCAACAGTTGAACGCATATGCGCCTATGCTCTTGAGCGAATCGGGAAGTGTGACGGACGCAAGCTCGTAATCGAATGAAAACGCGCCCGCCCCTATTCTTATTACCGTGTCGGGGATGGCATAGCTCGTTTCAGGCTTGCCCTCGGGATAGGCAAGCAAGGTTGCGCCGTCCTGGGAAAACAGCACCCCATCTATATCCTTGTAGTACGGGTTGCTTTCCGACACATCAATATGGGTAAGAGCCGGAAGTTTTCCGAACAGCGCATATTCGCTGATGCTTTTAACCGATGCCGGAACAGCAATGGAGGTCAGCGCAGTCCACTCGTCGAACGCATATCCGGCGATGAGCCTCGTTCCCTCCTCTATGGCAATATCACCGCTCGGCGGAACGCCTTTGCAGCCCAGCAAGCAGTTGTTTAGATACAGAAGCCCTATCGGGTGATTATCATACCAGCCTGTTGCAAAAAAGGCGGAACGGCCTATTTCGGTTACTGAGTCGGGAATGACAATTTCGGTCAGCGAGCTACAAGTGTAGAACGCCTCATCGCCTATGCTCGTCACCCCGTTTTCAATAGTGAGCCTGCTCAGCGACGCGCACGAATCGAAGGCGGATTTGCCTATGCTCGTTACGGAGCCGGGGATGACGATTTCAGTCAGCGAGCCGTTGAACGTGAACGCGGATGCTCCTATTTCGGTTAGCGAATCGGGGAAGTCTATGGACTCGAGCGATTCGCACCAGCCAAACGCAAGGTCGCCTATGCTTTCTATCGTCTCGGGGAATACAACCGAGGTCAGCGTTTTGCAATATTCAAACGCGGAGTCGCCTATGCCTGTCACCCTATGCCCGCCGAGGGTTGAGGGAATCACGATATCCCCGCCCGCGCCCGTATAGCCCGTAATCGTGGCCTCGCCGTATGAAACCGAATACTCATAGTCGCCCTCAAATGAAAGCGGCTCAAGCGGGGGCTCGTCGTTCGCGTCAATCGTGACGGCTCCGGAATTTGCGGCTTGCACTTCTCCCACAGCAACGGACGTTGCGGGCAACAGCGTTGCAATCAGCATCAGCGATAAAAGGATAGTCAGCAGTTTTTTCATGTCGGGAGCCCTCCTAAAATATTTTACATCTCAATACGCCTTGTGAAAGTTGAACCCGTTTCACGTCCGGTGACGCCGCCTGCTTTGCTCTTTTGCGCTTATATTGCGTCCTCTGCGGCGTTGACAGCTAAATCAGAGGGTTGCGGCACGGCAATATTTGCGCCATCTTTAATTTATTTTTAAATTATAGCAGGTTTCAGCGGTTCCAGCAATAGCGTAATAGGTTAATTATGTGCAAAACGGGCCTTTTTGCTGAGTTTGCGCCGGAAATGGGGCTTTGTGGAATTAAAAAAGCCGCTTGCGCGGCTAAAAGGGCTATTAAAGATTGAATACAGGGTCTCTTTCCATCTTTATTTGTATCTGATTTCGATGCTTCCGAACGAAATATCACCCTTTACATAGGCGGTGTACGGGGCGTTTGGGGCGGGCTTGCCATGGATTGAGCAGGATGCAAAGCTGTTGTCAACGCTTTTAACCACGTTTACAATTTCGGGCACGATGATGCGGCAGCTTCCGAAGCTCACGTCCGCTTCGATAACGCAATTCTCGGAAAAGGTCTCCGCCTCACTCAAGTCCAAAACATAGCTTCCAAACGAAACGTCTATATCCGCTCCGCGAAACTCGTGCTTTGTAAACTCCGCCTTTTCATCGCAAAAACTGCAGGTTGCGCGAACATAACCGTTCTCATCGGAATAGTCCGAAACGACTTTATTGCTCCCGCTGTGCGCCCTGTGAACCCTGTGCCGGCGCGTAAACACCTGCGCTATCATTCCGATTCCGATAAGCACTATCGCCACCGGCCAGATGATATTGAAGGACAGCCCGGCGCTCGGGTTGATGAGCTTAACATAGAACAGGTAGCCTGAGAACAGTATCAGCCCAGCCCCGGCAAACGAAAACCGCTTGTGAAAACTGCCGGTTCCAAGGCCGAGCAGGGTGAGCGTAAGAACTATCCACCAGAAGTTCCCCTCCGTCGTTATCGGGATTCCTTCGATATTTGCGAGCAGATAGATGAGCCCCAGCAAAAGGAGCATACAGCCCGTAATGATGGAACTCCGCTTTCCGGAATTAAATTCCCAGTTCCAATCGCTCTTTTTGCGCTTTCCGTCATTCTCGACTACGACGACATGAGGCTCAATCGGCTCAATGCCCAAAAGTTCGTCCGTCGTCACGCCCAAGGTGCTTGCCAGCAGGGGCAAGAGGGTTATATCGGGGCAGGAAACGTCGTTTTCCCATTTGGATACCGCCTGCGCGGATACTCCAAGCTTCTCAGCGAGCTGTTCCTGCGTCCAGCCCTTTTCCTTTCTTAGCATCGCAATGCGTTTCCCCATTGATTGTGCGTCGTTACTCATAATTTCGTCCTCCTTTTGTTTGTTCCGATTATCTCACAAAACTTCCGGTTGCGCTATACCTAATTGGTTGAGTTTTGGAAAATCGCTCAACCGCTTGGAGATAGAAACTCAACCGATGGTAGGATATGATATTGTTTGATTTTTTGGCGCGGTTGATATATAATCACTTCGGAGGTTTTTATGGGTATTAGAACGATTAGAACGGAAAAAGATCCTTGCCTTTATAAGGTCTGCCGCGAGGTGACTAACTTTAACCGCAAGCTGGAAATACTTATCGAGGATATGTTCGACACGATGTATAAGGCGGACGGCGTTGGCCTTGCCGCCCCGCAGATCGGCGTTTTGCGCCGGGTCGTGGTTATCGACGACGGCGAGCGGACGGTTGAATTGATTAACCCAGAGATAATAGCGCAGGACGGGCTTCAGCGCGGCTACGAGGGCTGTTTGTCATTTCCCGGGAAATCGGGCTATGTCGAGCGGCCGAATCATGTCGTAGTCCGGGCGTGCGACCGCACCGGAGCTGTGCGCGAATATGAGGGCGAGGGCCTCTTTGCCCGCGCCGTCTGTCACGAATTAGACCACCTGGACGGAAAGGTATACCTCGACCTCGTTACCGAACCGCCGGAGGATTTTGTTGAACAAAACTCGGAGGAAGAATGAGAATCGCTTTTTTAGGAACTCCCGAATTTGCGCTCCCAAGCCTGAACGCCCTCATTTCGCGGCGGCATACCATCTGTGTTTTCACACAGCCCGACCGCCCCGTTGGACGGCGGCAGGTTTTAACTCCGCCGCCGGTTAAGGCGCTGGCGCGCCAGCACGGGCTTCCGGTAATGCAGTTTGAGCGCATAAAGAGCGCTGAGGGCGTCGCCGCTCTCAAAAGCTTTGCCCCGGATCTTTGCGTTACCGCCGCCTTCGGCCAGCTTTTGAGCCGCGAGAACCTGTCCGTTCCGCGCCACGGGACGATAAACGTTCACGCCTCGCTCCTTCCGAAGTATCGCGGAGCGTCCCCGATTCAGTCCGCGATAATCGAGGGCGAGACGGAAACGGGAGTTACCATAATGATGACCGATATAGGGATGGACACCGGAGATATTCTAAATTCGGATTCCTGCCCCATCCGCCCCGACGAAACGGCGGGACAGCTTTCCGAGCGGCTTGCCGTTATCGGTTCAAGGCTTCTGCTCGCGGTTATCGACAGCATTTCCAACGGAACGCTCGTTCGAGTTCCCCAGGATGAAAAGCTCGCAACGCGGTGCAAGCCCCTCACCCGCGATTCGGGCAGGATAGATTTTTCCCTCCCCCGCCTTCGCGTCCACAACCTCGTTCGCGGGGTCAATCCGTGGCCCGGCGCTTTTGCATATTTGGACGAGTTGCCGATAAAGATTTGGGCGACCCGTTTTGCAGACTGCGTTGAGCTTGCCGACGCGCCTTTTGGGACGCTTATGGGAAGCGCAAAGCAGGGATTATTCGTTCGTTGCGCCGACGGCTGGCTGGAGCTTTGCGATTTACAGCTCTCCGGCGGCAAGCGCATGAGCGGCAAGAGCATCCTCTGCGGCAACGACCTGTGCGGCAGGCGGCTGACATGACCGACCTCGACCGCGTTTGCCTGAACGCCATAATCGCCATCTTAGAGGACGGAGGCTATGCCAATCTCGTTTTAAAGGAACAGAGCGCTAAGCTCGATTCCGAAAAGAGCCGGGCGGTTTACGCCTGCGTCTACACCTTGCTTGAGCATCTGCTCACCCTCGATTATATCCTTTCCCACTACTGCGCCCGCCAAAAGCGCGTGGTGAGGAATATCCTTCGCCTCGCGCTCTGCCGCCTGCTCTACATGAACGTCCCGCCCTATGCCGTCGTGGATTCGGCTGTTGCGCTTTGCAAGCGCACCGGAAAGCGGGAAAGCGGCGGCCTTGTGAACGCCGTGCTGAGAAAAATAGCCGCCGACGCTCCCGCCGCGCTTCCGAAGCTTCCCTCCGACCCGATTTTGCGGCTCTCCTTGGAATTCAGCTATCCCGAATGGCTGGTAAGGCATTTTGCCGGTTTTCTCGGCCTGGACGGAACGCGGGCGCTGTTTTCTGCGCCCAAAACCGGCATGGAGCTTCGCGCCCAGCATCCCTTTACCACCGATGAGCTTGCCGCCGCCCTGCCCGTCCCGTTCGAGCCCGGCTCCATCGTCTCCGACTGTCTGCGCTTGAAGCAGGGTTTGGATATCGAGAAGTTTTTGCCCTTTATCGAGGGGAAATGCACGGTTCAGAGTCAAGGCTCCATGTGCGTCTGCCGCGCCATAGGCGAGCTTCACGGCAAAACCGTCCTTGACGCATGCGCCGCTCCCGGCGGTAAGAGCGCCTACATCTACTCGCTCAGCGGCGGAACCGCGAATATTTACGCCCGCGACCTTGCTCCCCATCGCGTTGAGCTGATTAAAAGCACGCTGGCGCGCCTGAGCGTTCCGGCTAATGTTCGTCTTGGCGACGCCGCCGTATATGACCCCGCGCTCGAAAAGAGCTTTGACGTCGTCCTGCTCGACGTTCCCTGCTCCGGGCTGGGCCTTTTGAATGAAAAGCCGGATATAAGGTATAAAAAGAGCGAAGCCGATATCCGCTCTTTGGCAGAACTGCAAAGCGCCATCCTCGGCATATGTTGCGCCTATGTGAAACCCGGCGGGCTTCTCGTTTATTCCACCTGCACCATCTCGCCAGTTGAGAACGAACGGCAGGTTGAACTCTTTTTGAAAGGACATGGAAACTTTGCGCCGGTTCCGGGTAAGATGCGTCAGCTCATGCCCCATACCGACGGCGTGGACGGTTTTTTCTATGCGGTGCTTAAGCGATGTTCCTGATGGATATGGAAAAAAACGAGATTGAAGCCCTGCTTTTGGAGCTTGCACAGCCCGCCTATCGCGCCGGACAGGTATACTCCTGGCTGAATCGCGGCGTAGAGCCGAAGCATATGACCAACCTGCCGCTTTCACTCCGCACGGAGCTGGAAAAGCATCCGTTCGGGGGCTGTCGTATCTATGACAAATTCGTTTCCAAAGCGGACGGTACGGTAAAATATCTGTTTGAGCTTCATGACGGCAACTTAGTCGAGGGCGTTTTGATGCACTACCGCTATGGAAACACCCTCTGCATATCCACGCAGGTGGGCTGTCGCATGGGCTGTGCCTTCTGCGCGTCCACGCTCGAAGGCTGTATAAGGAATCTCAGCTCCGGCGAGATGCTGTCGTTTATCGCCGCGGTTGAACGCGACAATCCCTCCCCCGCGCCGGGCGAGAGGTTCATCACCAATATCGTGCTTATGGGTAGCGGCGAGCCTTTGGACAACTATGAGAACGTCATGGCGTTTCTGCGCCGCTGCGTTTCGCCCGATGCTTTAAAAATCAGCCCGCGGAACATATCCCTGTCCACCTGCGGGCTCGTCCCCAAGATTTACAGCCTTGCCGATGAAGCTTTGCACGTCACGCTTTCCGTCTCCCTGCACGCCGCCACGGACGAAAAGCGGAGCGAGCTTATGCCGGTAAACCGCGCCTATCCGCTCGAACAGCTCATCAAGGCGGCGAAATATTACGCCGACAAAACCAAGCGCCGCGTCGTCTTTGAATACGCGCTTATCGAGGGCAAAAACTCCTCCATCGAGGACGCCAAACAGCTTGCCGCCCTTCTGAGGGGGCTTCTCTGCCATGTGAATTTAATCCCGCTAAACCCGGTTAAGGAACGGAATCTGCTCGGTATTAGCAAAAAAAACGCAGAAGTCTTTGCCAAATGGTTGAATGATCTGCATATTTCTGCTACAGTAAGGAGAGAGATGGGCGCGGACATCGACGGCGCTTGCGGTCAGCTTCGCAGGAGGGTTCTGAATGAGTTACGCAACGAAAACTGAAAAAGGGCCTCGCATTCATAACGAGGACAACTGCCTTGCCCTCCAGTTTGATTTGGGCGTGTTTCTTGCGGTTGCGGACGGGATGGGCGGCCATTCCGCCGGCGCGGTCGCCAGCGAACTCACCGTAAAGAGCGTATATGAGGGCATTCGTTCGCCCCACAGCGATAATTGCGAAGCCCTCTTAAAGGAGCTGTTCAAAAACGCCAACCGCACGGTATTTTCAGCCTCGAAGCAAGCTCCAAACTATGCGGGCATGGGCACTACCCTGGTTTGCGCAATAGCGAAGCGCGATATGTTTTTTGCCGCAAACGTCGGAGATTCCCGGCTCTATCTTTACAGGAACGCCTCCGGCGTGCTCTTCCCCGTCACCGTCGATCACTCCTATGTGCAGGAGCTGGTTAACCTTGGCCTTATCACCGCCGAGGAAGCCCGCGTTCACCCCCATCGCAACCTCATCACCAGGGCGGTCGGCACAGCCGATCTCGTGGATTTGGATCTCTTTTTCGACTATCTTTACGATGACGACATCCTGATCCTCTGTTCCGACGGCTTGCATGGCGTAGTCGGCGAGAGCGAGCTTTTGGACGCGATAAAAAGAAAGCCCGACGTCGACTCCCTCTGCGACGAGCTTATACGCCTCGCCCTCGAGAACGACAGCCGCGACAATATAACGGTTGCCATCTATAAGAACGATGGAGGTTGCCGGCATGATAGGTGAGGTATTGAATCGCAAATATCGAATTGTCGAGCTTATCGGTTCCGGCGGCATGGCGCACGTCTATCGCGCCATCAACATGAGCAACCGCCGATCCGTTGCAATAAAGGTACTAAAGGCGGAATACGGCAACGATCCGGAGTTTTTGCGCCGCTTTGAGCGCGAGGCGCGGGCCTCCCTTCATCTTGCGCACGAAAACATTGTGCGCGCCTACGGCGTTGGCCAGCACGAGGGCTTGCCCTACATCGTTTTGGAGTATGTGGAGGGCCCGACGCTCAAACAGCTCATCTCCGAAAGCGGCTTCTTGTCCGTCCGCACCGCCATCGGCATCTGCTGTCAGCTTCTGGACGCGCTGGATACCGCGCACTCGCACGGGATTATCCACCGCGACGTCAAGCCCCAGAATATCATCATAACCTCCCGCGGCAGGGTTAAGCTGACCGACTTTGGCATAGCCCGCGACGCCTCCGCGTCTACCGTCACCTTTGCGGGCGCAAACGTTATGGGTTCGGTGCATTATATCTCACCGGAGCAGGCGAAGGGCGGCTCGGTATCCGCCGCCAGCGATATCTATTCCGTCGGCGTAACCCTCTATGAGATGCTCACCGGCACGGTTCCTTTTAAAGCCGAATCCACGGTGTCCATCGCCCTGATGCACCTGCAGGATGACCCTCAGCCGCCCATCGAGCTGAACCCCGGCATACCGCCTGCCATCAACGATATAATCATGCGCGCCTTGGAAAAGGAGCCGCAAAACCGGTATCGCACGGCAAAAGCTATGCGCTCTGACCTGGTTCTGTCCCTGACCGAGCCGAACGCCTATTCCCGCAACTCCGCTTCACAAGCCGACGGCGTTTTGAAGCCGCCTGCAAAGACCAAGGTTTCAACCTACCTGATAATAGCTTTGGCGGTCTTTATTCCGATCACGGTTATATTCGTCGGAATCATCCTGTTCAGCCTCGACGTCTTTTCCGGCTCCTCAGACCCTACTTCCTCGCCCGGCTCAATCTCCTCCCCCACCCTCTCCCCGACTGAGCTTGCCACCTACAGCCCCGCGCCCACCGACGCGCCCTCGGATTATGTGGTTATGCCGGATCTATATGGTTCTTCGCTCAACCGCGCCCTGCAACAGCTCTCCGAGATGGGCTTTTCCAATATCTTTGTTGCCATAGACGAAAGTTCGGACGCTGAAATCGACTCCGTTATCAGCCAGTCCATAGAGCAGGGTTCCGACGTGGACCCCTCGGACTCCGTTAAGATAACCATAGCTCGAAGGTCGAGGGGAACTTACAAGGCCGATATATCCTTTACGCTGACCGTTCCGCGCAACGATTCGGTGGTTCAGATGGTATATCAGACCTCCAACTCCGAGGTTCAATACTATGTCATACTCTATGAGACCGTTTGCGCCTTCGAGGAGACCCGAATAACCGTTTCCGCAACCGTATACAGCAACGACCCGGCTGACAGGGACGTTCTCCTGTTCATTAACGGGCTGAATATCGAGAGGCAGAAGGTGTCTTTTTCAGAGTAGATGGCGAGCGAGGGTAGAATAATAAAAGGGATCGGCGGATTCTATTATGTTAAGGACGGAGATAAGGTAGTCACCTGCAAGGCGAAGGGTGCTTTTCGCAATAAGAGCCTCGTTCCCATGGTGGGCGATATAGTCCGCTACGAGACCTTCAAGGACGAGCTGGGGCAGATAACGGAGATTCTTCCGCGCAAGAACAGCTTGATCCGCCCGATGGCGTCGAATATAGACCTGCTCGCAATCGTTGTGTCGGCCTCCTCGCCCAGCCCCGACTGGTTGCTTTTGGACAAGCTTATTATCGCCGCAACGCGGGCTGGGATTAAGCCGCTTCCGATTTTGAATAAGATCGACGACGCCGATCCAACGACCGTCGAGCAGTTTTTAAACGATTATCGCGAGTTTGAGTCCTATATGGTTTCGGCGGTCAGCGGCGAGGGCTTGGACAAGCTTAGAGGCGCGCTGTCCTGCGGCATAAGCTGTTTTGCCGGTCAGTCGGCAGTTGGCAAAACCTCCATCCTAAATGCGCTTTTGCCCGGTTTGGAGCATGAAACCGGCGAACTCTCGCAAAGAACCCGCCGCGGAAAGCACACCACCCGCTCCGCTTCGCTCATCCCCTTTTTAGACGGGGCCATTTTGGACACCCCCGGCTTCTCGCTCCTCGAATCGGAGCTTTTGAGCCTTCAGGAGCTTTTGGACTGCTATCCCGAATTCAGGCACGCCGAACCCTGCCGCTTCTCCGATTGCTCCCATACCGGCGAACCCGATTGCGGGGTTAAGCTCTTGTTGGAAGCTGAAAAACTTTCTTTGCACCGATACCAAAGATATGTTACGATATACAAAGAGAACGAAAACAGGAGAAAACACTTGTATGATTAAGATTGCGCCCTCGATGCTCTCGGCGGATTTTGCCTCAATGGGCGATTCGCTCGAACGGCTTTCCGCCTGGGGAGCCGATATGGTTCATCTCGATATTATGGACGGAAACTTCGTTCCAAACATAACCTTTGGCCCGGGTATGTGCAAGGCCCTTCGGCCCAAGTGCAGTCTGCCCTTTGACGTTCACCTCATGGTCGATCATCCGCAGGACTGGATTCAGCCGTTTAAGGATGCGGGCGCAGATATCATCACCTTCCATGTCGAGGCGGAGCGGCATATTCACCGGCTTCTTCAGCACATACATTCGCTGGGAATGAAAGCGGGCGTTGTTTTGAACCCCGCCACCCCCGTTTCAACCTGCTTTCATGTGGCTGAAAACTGCGATATGATTCTGCTTATGGGCGTAAATCCCGGCTTCGGGGGGCAGTCCTTCATTCCGGAGACCCTAAATAAGATTGCAACGCTTCGGAGCTTTCTCGACGGGCGCGGCTTAAACGTCGATATCGAGGTGGACGGTGGAATCAATCGCGAAACGGCGCGGCTGTGCAGGGAGGCAGGCGCTTCGGTTCTCGTAGCCGGAAACGCGGTGTTTACCGCCCAAGACCCCGCCGCCATGATAGGGGAGCTTCGCGGTTAAGGCTCAAATAATCTGGGCTACCGTAGCTGACAAATTAAATAACGGGGACTGGCAGAGCTGTAAACATCGGCGTTATCGGGGTGGTTAGAATGGACGAAAACGTTTATAGAATTGCGCCCATGTTTATCTTGCCTGAATATCAAGGCAACGGTTATGCCCAGCAAGCTTTAACAGAATATGTGACAACCGGAAAAGAAGAACAGATTCAAGAGAATATGACTATCGTTTTTTACGCAAAAAAGGATACCCGCTGAAGGTTCGCGTCCTTCGGCGGGCATCGGCTTTTTATGCTTCCTTCCTTGGAAACAGGCCCTGCCCCTATTCCTCAACCGGGAACCGGTCGATAATCCTTACAAGCCTTCTTAATATCGCCGCCGCATCCGCCGCGTCCACCTCGCCGTCGCCGGTGACTTCGGCGTTGAGCTTACCTTCGGCGCTCAATTCGCTGAGCCGGACTACGGCGCGGAGTATCGCCGCCGCATCCGCGGCTTCCAGCTCGCCGTTGCAATCCGCATCGCCGTAGAGAAGCGAGGGCGGTTCCTGTGGCGTGTAGCTGTCAATCCTGACTATCTCGGCGCGGTTTCGGATTCGGATTCTCGGCAAAAGCTGATCTATTCCCGTTTCGTCCGGATGCATTCCCGTGGAGGCTATACCGGTTACGCGGATAATCGAGCCCGCCCTTATCCAGCTCAGGTCGTGCCCCGACGCATTCTTGGCGTGGGAGGGGCAGTCGCAATAGATGTAGCCGTCGATGAATACCCTGGAAACACCGCTCCCGTCGTTGACCATGATGTATTCGACCACGCCTTCGTTCAGCGAGACGGACTCAACCACGCCCTCGATATAGACGAGCTGTCCCTGATTGCTCGAACGCATCGAGTCATAGGTAGTCGTATACTTTGGCTCAACCGGGTTTGAATCCCCGTCCATCAGGTATATCTGAACGTCGTTTAGCTGGGAATCGCCCTGATAACCTCCAACGAAGCCGCACGCCCATACCCTTTGCCCTATGGCAAAGTCGCCGCTCACGGGGAAGAGGTTGATTCCGCCCGAAGCGTCCTGGACATAAATGCTGTCAAAGAACGCCGTGTTTACGTCATGCCCGCTCGCATTCGTCGTCACCGTTCCCTCAACGGCAAACCATCTCCCCTCCGACGCATTTCTGACCGTGGCTATCGGGGTAACTCCGACCGCCGACATAATCAGGTTGCGGGTCAGATAGTAGTTCACATCGAAGGTCTGGGCGGCATTCTCCATCTCCGGAATCTGATAGTCGTTAAAGAAGCTCATGCCGCTGACTACCAAAAATCCTCCGCCGGCAAGCGTCTCGCAAGAGACGAGCGTTGTGTCCGTTCCGCTGACGGTCACATTGTCCTCGTCTATCGGCAGGTTCGGAGTTTCGGCTTCCAAGTTGGAATAGGGCGTTCCAAAGGTCGTCGAATTGCCCGAAATCACCGCGTCCGCGCCGCTTCCCATAGCTACCGAGGAGCCGGAATAGTATGCGAAGCTCCCGCTGCTGTAAGCCTCAACCTCCGCAAGCAACCGATGCTCATACATGAAGCTCTCCGCCCGTTTGAAGGTCAGATTGAAGCTTGTTACGCTCGACTGCGTAAGGTCGACAACGGTATCGGAGCGAAGCCGCGTTCCAGTTCCGATTGCGGCTAAAACTCCGTTGAGCTTGTCGTTGGCGGTAACCGCTCCGTCGCCGCGATCGGATTTTCCGGTTATCAGGATGCTCCCGCCCGCATCGGCAAAGCCCTTTATGGCGCTGAGTTCGGCGCTCGTATAGCTTGCGCCTCCGGCATTATACCCGTCATAGGGAGCGGTAAGGATCAGCAGGTCGACTTCCCTTAGCGAGGCGGCGGTAATTCCGTTCTCGATGAGCGTCACCCTGCCGTTGAACAGGGCGGCAATCTCCGAAAGCCGCAGGTATGAAGCCGCGCTGTCGCCGGAAACATAGTAGTTGTTGTGGCTCGCGTCTATCGCTATATTCAGAATGTCGCTCGAAAGCAGAACATTCAGCTCCAGCGAGGCGGTAAACGAATATTCCCGTCCGTCTATCGTTCCCGTTGCCGTAACCACTATCGTAACGGCGCCGGGCGATTGCGGCGTATAGGTGATAACGTCGGTATATCTCTCCCCGTCCCGCAAAGCCTTGGAGAGCTGTTTGGTTGCGATTTCCGCTCCGCCTTCGACCGCATAGCTTATTCCGGTAAGAACAAAATCGGTCGTTTCATCGTTGTAAACCAGCGTTGAAAGTTCAATAGCCTCGCCTGCAACCGGGAAGTCAACATCGGCGGTCAGCGACTCCACTCCGACCTTCATAATCTCGCCCACCCAGATTGGCGCGGTCACGGCGATGTTGCCGTCCGATTGATCGACCCGCACGAAATAGTAGGTATCCTCCGGGAGCAGGGTGAAGTTGAATTCGCACGGGCTTCCGTTGGCAACAACGCCGGACTGGGAATAAACGGTCTTGCCGTTATTCGCAATAATCGAGAGCTTGAAGCTCTTGTCGGAGACGTCGGGATCATAGACGCTAACCTCGAAGTTGAGCGACGACGGAGTTGTCTCAAAGATGGTGCCGAGCGGCTCTCCGTTGACGAAGTAGGTTATCTCCAGATTCTCGTCCTCGGTCGCATACATCCTCATCTCGCGCATGGCCTGCAAAATTCCGTTCCGCGTAAAATCGTTCGTCCAGGCTACGTCACGGGCGGTGTTTGCGTCGCCCCAGCGGCCCTTGTGATTGTCCTGGTTGTTGGCGGGCGCAAGATGCCAGCCCTTATCCAAAGCCCTGGTATACTGTTCATAGCTCGGCCAGTAGCCCGCGCTCCCAATGGCTCCTTCGCCGTTTCCAACCTCGATAAGCGTTATCACCTGATCGTATTCTTCGGTGTAATAGGCGTAATCGTCAAAGGTTCCGAAGGTCGTTCCCGGATGATTGAACATGGATATCGACTGCGGGTAGCGGGTCAAAAGCTCATAGTAGTTAACCAGCCCCGCGCCGCCCGAGATCGTATAGGTTCCGTCGTTGCGCGAAACAAACCCGTCGGTTGCATAGGTATTGATATGGCCGTACTGTCCCGACCACGTCATCTCGTAGCCGAAATCCGCCACAAAGGTGCTGTCGGTATACTTGTCTGCCGTAAGCTTGCCCAGCTCCCACTTGGTTATCGAAACCGTCTCGCCCGCATCGTTCACATAGGAGGTCAGCGTGCCCAAGTTTTCGCCGTCCATCGTTCCGAGATTGGTGCGGCTGTCCAGATAGTTGCTGTGATCCGTAACGATGAGGAAGTCGACGTTGCTCGCGGAATTCTTAGCGTAGTTATAGGCGTCGTCGATGGAGCCCACTCCGTCGGAGAGCGTCGTGTGGCTGTGAATCTGTCCAAAATACAGCTCCTCGCCGCCCGTCTGCTTCAAGGTGAAGTCTATAATCAGGGTTTCGCTGTTTAAACAGCCCTCCTTCTCGGCATAGGCCTCGATTCTCACCGGAAATTGCGCCGCGTCAAAGCTCACCGCCCAGGTTTCAAGCGCCCAAGCGGTATAGGTAGTCGCGCCGCTCTGTCCAAAGTTTTGCATCACCGTCACCCGTATGAGCGCACCCTCGGTGGCGGTTGTCAAAACCACCTCCTTGCCCTCCTTCAGCGCGCCGGTGTAGTCCGTGGACTTGACCGGTTCGCATTGCTGTTGCACATAATCGAAGGTGAATATCCGTCCGCGCTCCCCCCCGCTTACGGCATAAGCCTGAAGCGTATAGGGAAGCTCCGAAAGCTGTATCTCCGAAGCGGGCTCATATTTGAGCCAGTTATCGTCGGTCCGGTCGACGAGGTCGTCCTCCTCCTCGCCTTCCTCATAGACGGGAGCGATATATTGTCTGTAATAGATTTCTGCTTCGCCATCGTCGCAGGACAAAGCCACGTTCTGTCCCAGGGGCACGATTCCCGCCCCGGGCAACGCCGTAATATCCAGCTCGCTTTCTATCGCCTGTCCTATTATGCTCACGCCCGTGAAGTTCAGCGCGCCCGCCGAGGAAATAGCGCCCGAACCGTCGGCGCGGATATTGTCGGTGAGCGTCCACCGGAGATAGACGACGGGCTTGTCGGCAAGCTCCTCAGGCAGGGCAAAGCGGTTCACCACCTGCTTTAAGGAGTCGTTCGCCGCATTGTATACGACCGAAAACTCGCTACCCTCGATATTTACAAAGGTTTCCCCGTCCAGCGAATACTGCATGATGAAGTTTCTCGGCCCCGAAGCGGAGGAGCGGAGCATAGCCGATATAAGAATGTCGGAAAAGCCCTCTGTTGAAAACTCGAATTGCAGGTATCTTCCCGCATAATTCCAACCCTTGCAGTTTATTGAGGATTTGCTCGTCCCAAATTCATAGGCGTTTCCGGCGTCGTCGCCGTTGCTTACAACCGAGCGCCAGGCATATTCGCCGCTCGAAGCCAGCATCTGATTCGTTCCACTCCCGGTTCCCTGATTCCACGAGGCTATCGAATAGTCCTCGTCGGGCTTGGTTGGATGCTCAACAAGCTGAATCCAATCCTCGCTCGCCACCCTCAAAAAGTAGCCGTCGGCATAGGCGATGAGATCCTGGGCATTTTGGGTCAGGACGGCGTATACGTTTACGATATCGCCCTTAACCACCTCGCTGAGCGTTGGGATATAATGGATGTTGACCGCACCGGTATCGTCGATTATGCTTGTCGCGGGAGGCGTTCCGCCGTAGCCGCCCGTATAGTTTATGGAGTCCATGCGGGCATTCTGCACCAACACATACATGGATTCGTGCTGTTCGGCAAACTCGGAATCTATGAGCTGAGCCGCCGTGGCGACTATCGGCTCAGGCATCTTGCCGAGGATCGGGACGCTCTTCAGCTCCGGATTGATAATCTGCTCCAGTCCCCTGTAAGACGAGCGCGTTCCGCTCACCGTAACCTTTTTGCCTATCTCCACGCCCTCGAGCGCGTTTGCATAGCCGCGAACCGTTATGCCCGCCGTTTCATCCTGCATCGTAAACGTCGTTATCGTGCCGTAAGCGTTGGTTTCGAGGAAGGTGACTACGCCCGTAACCGTCACCTCCGTCCCCTCCTGCAAAACCCGCGCCTGGGAGATGGTATAGCTCCCCTCGCCGGACAGGAATACAAAGGACATATCGGAATAATCGCTTCGGATATTGACGCCGTTGAACGGTCTGACCGCATAGGCGCGGATTTCGAGCGTGTCGTTTTCGGTTGTAAAGGGCGCGCTGTACGCCTGATAGGTCGCCCCTTGATCTATCGTGTAATAGATAGTCGCCCCCTCCGTTTCGCAAGTCAGCTCTATTGCCGTTCCCGCCGGCAAAACGTCCGCCTGGGGAGAGGTGACCGAAGCTACATATTCCTCCGCGCTTCCGGCGGAGATGCTGCTTTTTGGATTAGCGCGGGCAACCACGAAGTCCACGAGGTTGTCGCCGGTATAGGAGCCGCCGAACGGGTCTGCCTCCACCGTCTCGTCCGCATAGTTGGCGCGGGTGAGGCAGTAAAGCACATCGTCGACCCCGAGCGCCGGCCCGTTGCCGAGATAGTCGTTGGGCGAACCCCAGCAAACCATATCCACCAGATTCGGGTCGTCCGAACCGGTGCAGGTATTCGCGTCCTCAACCAGCGCAAGCTTGCCGCCCGAGCCGGTTAAATTGAGCGACGCAGTAACGTCATAATCGGTGAGCGCATAGGCTCCCGCGCCGCTCGTGCCCGCCGCGCAACGCACCAGAAGATAGCCGTGCGCCCTTATGGAAACGCCGTCCTCAAAGGTGTAGCAAAGGGTTTGAGCCTGCGTTGTAGAGAAGGCTTGATTTTGAGAAGCATACAGGAGCGACCAGCCGCCGATGGATACCCTGCGATCGGAGATATTTCTAAGCACCACATAATCGGTCGTATAGAGCGAGCCCCTGTTCCCGCCCGCGCCATACAGCTCCTGAATCACGACGGGGCCGGTTCCAATTACGCTCCCCATCGAAGCGCCCGTGTTGTCTATGGTGTAATCAAATTCGGAAACCTCGCCGCCATAGGCGTTTTCAATATACCCGTAGGCGGTGATAACCGCGCCGTTGTAGAGGGTTATCTTGCCGCCGTTTTCGATGAGCTGATAGTCCTTGTCGCCCGCCTTGTAATAGATCTGCGCGTCCGCCGTTTCGCAGGTGAGGGTTATTTGCGTTCCGGCGCGCACGCTCCCCAAAGCGGGATCGGGGCTTGCGCTCACCCGTCCCGGAGCATCGCGAAGTATCTCGCCCTCCTCCATCGGCACTCCGGTTATCATCAGGTCGTCTATCTGGCAGGAGCCGGTCGACTGAATCTCATTGTTCCCGTCAGCCGCCGTTTCACAGCATTCGGTTCCAACGCGAAGAATCCGCATCTCCACGAGTTCATCGCTGTCCCAGATTGGAAGATTTATCGCGGTCGAAGTCAGCGTCTTGCCGGAATCGGCGTTATCGAGGGTTAAAATCGCGCCCGGAACATCCGTCCATACCCCGTCAAGCTTAACCTGAACCTGGAGATTTTTTGGCCCCGCCTTGGAACTCTTTGCCCAAAATGAAATAGCGAGGTTGCGGTAGTTGGTGGAATAGAACGAGAAGTAGAAGCCCTTGCCGTCGTCGGTATTCTCGCTTTCATAATGCCAGGAGGTAGCCCCATAGGAATAGGTGGTATAGGAAGCGCCGCCTATCGTAGTCGTTCCGTTGGAATAGAATTTTCCTCCGGTGATCGTGCCGTTGAAGTGAATCTGGCTCCCCAGATTCATCGTCTGCGTATACGCCGCGTCGGCGGTCGGAATCTCGGTGTCTATCCCCTTGATTCCAAAAGTCCAGCCGATAAGCGAGTTCGCGGCGGCTGTGGACGCTCCGCCGTCGCTGCCCAGCGCAATCAGCCCCTTCAAAATAGGATATGCGCCCCTCGTCGCCCGATCCCAGTCCGCCGCGTTATCGTTGGTATAGCCCGTCCGGGTCAGGCACTGAGTATTCGCGGGACTATTAGCCGCTCCCGCTCCCAAATAGAGGCTTTCGGTTGCATTGACAGTACCTACAAAGTCCGCAATGCTGTTGTTGGTGGGAATATTGGCGTTAGTCAGATTCGACAGCGCAACGGTATTCTTTACCAGCGCAAGCTTATGCCCGCTCGAAGTCAGATCCAAGCCGGACAGTTCAAAATTGCCGCCAATTGGGATATCGCGGGAAGCCGTCTTGCCCTTTGCACAGATGATTAGGAAAAAGGAGTTGGCCTTTATCGTCCCCGACAGCGGATAAACATTTTTGGAGGCAACCGTTCGTTCGGCGCTCTCAAGGAGCTGAATCGACCAGCCGTCGAGGCTAACGTCCTCCGCGCCGCCGTTTCGCAGAATTATATAGTCGTTGTTATAGTAGTTCTCCGAACTCCCCTCGCCCCCGCCAACCGAATATTCGACGAGATAAACCCCGTCCGCGCCTATTTCAGCGGCGGAGAATGCCGGAATGAAGGCAAAAATCATTAAAAGGGATAGGAGAAGGGATATAAGTTTCCTAACTTTGACGCGCATTTTGCTACCTCGCTTGTGCCGATTTTGAATTATTATAACATATAATGCGGCGCAAATAAAGGGCAAAATCATCGCCGTGCAGGCGGGGTTTGGCTATTGGGTTTCCAAAGTGTGAATAAGCATACCGTTTTTGATGACGTTTCTTTGCTCTTCCGCGTTTTTGGGCGCGGGCGGCTGGGGCTTTTCCAGCTTGACGCTCAGCCCGCAAATTGAGCAGATTCCGTCTTGGTTGGGAATGTGTTCGATATAGTCGACGCCTGAATCTATCACCCAAAGCCCCTTCATATAAGACGAGAGCAGAACTTCCTCCGCCGTTTCACCGTATCTTCGCCCCATCAGGCTGTTTTCAAGCTTCATCAGCCCCTTGTCGCTGTAACCCGATGCGGAATCGAGGCAGTAAAAATCGTTTCCGGAATAGTGGGTGAGCACCACGCCGTGCTTTGAACCGCCCCTGTCGCACCATATCAGCAAGCCCTCGGGATGCTCGTTGAGCAAAGCTTTCCAGCCCTCGATATCGTCCGGCATCTGCCAGTTGGAGGTGCATTTGCGGAAAAGATGGTATTCCCTCCCGTTGACGTTGAAAAGAATCCGGTAGTTCAGCGCCTTGTTGCCGTCCTTCCTTATAACGAAATCCTCCGTTATCTCCGCCCAAACCTCCAAACTTTCGCCGTTGATAATCAAGGCTCTGCGAAGCAACATAGCGGCGGCGCTGACCACGCAGCCCTCATCGCTCTGCTCTATTGCCACTTCCTTTTGAATTTCCAAATCGAGAAGCGCAGGATAATGGAGCGCCGCCCCCTCCGCCTCAACGAGTTCCTCCAGCATATCCTCAGGAGGCTGAACGTCCAGGACGTCGGCATGGGCGCGCCGTTCGCCGCAAAACGGATAGAAGGCAAGGCAAAGCACGCCCGCAACGAGCAAGGGCAACAAAAGCTTTGAAAGTTTTCCGCGCATCCGCCGCTACCTCCTTTAAACTTTCTTTAAGCTTATCATACTTCAAAAGAAGCCCCGCGTCAACTCCCTCGCCCGGGCAAAAAATGTCCGTTTACAACTAAGTTTCGCCCGCCAAAGCTTTGTCACGGGCTTTTTCCCGCTTCTTTCGCGGATAGTTTTTTTCGCGCTTTTTTCATAGTTTTTTCTTAAATTAAAAGTTGCATTTATTTTGGGATTCGTTTATAATGTTAGCGTGAATACTGTTTGATGGGAGAATATTATTATGCGTAGACATTCATTTTCACAGACCTTTAAGAAGGGACTGGCGGTATTGCTGGCTGTTGCCATGCTTCTTGCCTTCGCGCCCTCTATTGACATTCAAACGACGGAGGCCGCCACGCTCGATCCGGTTTCGGAGACGCTGGGAAATTTGGAGCCTCCCGCGCATCATAAGACCGCTACCGATAACGGCGACGGCACCTATGACCTTACCTTGGACGTACACGGGATTCAAACCTACGATACCAACGTCGTTCTCGTTTTAGACCTTTCCACGTCCATCGAACAGAACACGATGATTGGCTCGGACGGCACGACCCGGGTTACCTCCCTTACCGTTTTGAAGGAAACCGCCCTTGACTTTATCGACAGCGTCTATGAGTCAGCCGCCAACATCGGCGTAGAAGGCGCGCGCATCAACTTTTCGATCGTCCGTTACAAGGGCAACGCAGAGGTTGTGCAAACCTGGACTTCCGACCAGGCTCTCATTCGCCGTCAGATAAACAATCTTTCGCTTTCGGGTCTTGAGGGCAATACCAATACCCAGGCGGGGCTTTTCCTTGCCCGCCAGCTCCTGATTTCGGATGAACTCGCCGGTATCGCCACCAACCGTCCCGCGAGCATCGACACAGCGCGAAGCTTCGTCGTATTTATGACCGACGGCGCGCCCAACCGCGCCAGCATCGTCTCCGGCACAGAAGTTAGAACCAAGCTTGATGAAAGCCGAAGCGCGGCGACTACCACCAATGTCGATTCCATTACCGGCGAAATTGCCGAGCCTCGCATTACCGCTACCTCCGCCGGAAAGATAATTACGACCACCGGAGTGAACGCATCGGGCCAAGACACCGTATTATCCTCCGAGGTCGGCAAGACCGACTACCGCAAGATAGCCGTTGAAGCGACCTTAATGGAGGCTGAAAAGCTGTATGAACTCGACCAGGCGGCGTCCGGCGGCAGCGTTACGACCCTGACCGTCGGCTTGAACGAATGGTTCACCGAGGATATCACTCAGTCCGCCTACCCCACCGCGCCGAACTTTTTGCGGCTCATCAGCGGCGTTGCCAACGGCCTTATCACCTATGCTGAGGCGGACGCCCAGCTTGGCAACGATATCGGCACGGGCGCCATGCCCGGAACCAACCCCTATTATCCCATTGGGACGAATTACACCAATTTCCAGACCGGCTCAACCTATGCCGTCGACGGTTTGACCAACCGCACCCTGGCGCAGCTTCAGGCTCTGATTTTGCAATACTACGGAACGGCGGCGGAGCAACAGCAGGACGGCATCTATCGGCTTGAACCGTTTGAGCGGCAAAATACGGACAGAACGACCACCACAATCGACATTACCGAAATTACGAAGGAGTATACCTACTTTGGAAATACTGCGGCGGTCTTCCATGACTCCTTTGACAACATCGCAAGCATCATCACGATGGGCTACAGCAACGTTACCATCGTAGATATGCTCTCGCAGTATGTCTCCGCCCTTCAGCTTTTGACCGACGACACGCTGGCAAGAATGGTCCTCGTAACCGATGAGATTGCGCAGGCTTCGGGAGCCAATAGCGCAGCAGAGCTGTTGGCAACCTTCTATGACGCCCCGGTGGGCTCGGCGCAGGAGGGCTGGTATTTGTTCATCCTTCGAGACCCAAGCTTTGTAAACGTCGCGTTCTATCAGGATTTGAATGGCTTGTCGCATAATACGAACCCGAATCCTCCCTCCTACGATAAATGGACTACCACCTATGTTGTCGTAACCAATAGAGTCACCACACTCGAATATAACGGCGTAACATATACCGTTCCTGACAAGAGCGGCGCGGGAATGTTCTCCGACGAGTTCATCACCCTTGAGTTCGACGAAAGCTACATGCTGGCGCATAACCGCAGCGTCTCCATAACCATTCCCGTTATACCGACGCTCTATGCCTATGATACGCTGTATAACAACAGAAATAACTTGAGCGCATACACCGAGGAGTACAGCGCTAATGTGACCATCGACGGCACCCAGACCCCGGTAACCTTTGAAACCACGAACGGGTATCCGGATCAGGCTTTCAGCCTTAACTTCGCGCATAATGTCCTGGGCATGACCGAGTATGAAGCGATATATCACGGCAAAGTTCAATATGCCGTCGACAGTACGGACTATACGGGCACGGCGCAATACGGCTTCTTTACCAACACCTATGCCCACTCCCGCGTGCGCTATGTTATCAACAACGTCGGGGACAGCGTTATCGACACCTCCCTGTCCGCGCACTATGAGATGCCGGTTATCCAACCTGAGCTTATCGACCTGCCGGTAACAAAGTACTGGGGCGAAAACGCTACAACGCAACCGGTTTATATTAAGATAGAGTGGGAACAGCCCACCTATGAATATACCGTTGTCAACGGTCTTAAGGACATTAACGAGACGAAACTCTCCACTACCATCACCCAATCCGAGGTTATTGAGCTGAACGCGGGCAACAACTGGACGAATACCTTTACCGACATCCCGCAAGGGCACACCTATACCGTGTCCGAATGGGCGGATGCGGCTTGCACCGAACAACTTTCGGGCTATCAAACGACCTTTGCCCTCGCCGATGATGCGAGGCTCGCGGCGATTTCGCTCGATGGCGATACGCTTACGATTGCAAACCCCTGCCTCAATTCCTACATTGGCGGCGGTCTGCACGTATTCAACTCGCCCCTGATTGAAAAGACCGCAACTAAGACCTGGTATAACGTTACTACTGAAAACGGCGAAGAAAAGCGCACTCAGGTTTATGACAATATCCCCGACGCGGTCTTGGTTCAGCTCTTTGCAAACGGCCATGCGGTAGGCGAGCCGGTCTATATAACCGCAGAAACGATCGCTACGATCAATAATGTTGTAACAAGCTGGGCTTATACCTGGACCGATCTTCCGCAATGCGAAATCGGACTGGTTGCGATTGAGGGCGGCTATGAGCCGGGACTTGTTAACATCAACTACCATATCGCGGAGCTTGGCTATTATGACTGGGATGAGGCGACGGGTACTTACGTTGAAAACACCGCTCTTGCCTATTCCGCCATCATAACGGTAGATGAGAACGGCATATTCAGGATAACCAATACCACTCCGGTTGAGAATGTGTCCATCACGGTCAAAAAAAGCTGGGTTGACGACACCAACCGCGACGGTAAGCGCCCCGCTTCCCTGAAGGTGCAGTTGCTTAGGGACGACACCCCCATCTATTTGAATGGAAGTGGTGTTGTCGACCCCGCCAGCATAGTTGAACTGAATCGCGAAAACGGCTGGTTCTACAGATGGGAAGTGCCCTATGGCTCGTCCAACTCGGTCGACGACAGATATACCTATACCGTTGTTGAGCTGGACGCTAACGGCAACCAGGTTGCAAACGGCGCGCATCTGGTGTCGCAAACCGTGGGCGAAACCTCGGATCTCTATACGACAACCGGAGATACCTACGATTACACCGTGGGTTATGTAACCTCGGGTACGCATACGACCATCACCAATACGCACGAGTCCCAGCTTACCACGGTTACGATTACTAAGGAGTGGATTGATGCGAACAACCAGGACGGTCTGCGTCCGCCCCGCGTTATCGGTATGCTTTATGCCGATAACGTTCCGCTCACCGACGGCTACTTCGTTTTGACCTCCGACAACGCTTGGACAACGACTATCAGCAATCTTCCCGCCTATAAGGACGCTCGCGCGATTCAATATACCATCGCGGAGATTTCAACTATCGCGGATTATACTTCGTCGACCCCTGTCGTTACCGGATCCCCGGACGCAGGCTACAGCATTACCTTCAATAATACGCATGTACCGCTGACGCTGAGCTATACCGTTGAAAAGAAGTGGGCGGACACTACCACAATCGCACACGACCCAATCGACGTTACGCTGTACCGGCACGTTACCGCCGACGGCTCAACCTATACCACCTCCGTGGTTGAAACCGTTTCGCTCAGCTCCGAGAACAACTGGACCTATAACTGGCCGGCGCTTCAGCTGAGAGCCAACGGCTATGATATCGTTTATACCATAAGCGAGGTTACAAACGTTACCGGCTATGTCGCTACTACTACTACTACTACTATTGTCAACTCTCCCATCAAGAGCGTAACCGTTCAAAAGGTGTGGGACGACGATGATAACGCCGCCGGAAAGCGGCCGGCTGCGGTTACCGTGCGACTTCTGCAAAACGGCGAAATCTACGGAAGCGCCGTACAGCTCAACGCGGGGAACAACTGGGAGCATACTTTTACTAATCTGCCTGTGAACTATGTCGCTGCAGACGGAACCACCGTTTTGCCCTACGTTTATACCGCGGTCGAGCGGACGCTGGAGACCGGCGGCTACTATTTGTCGGCAGCCTCCGCTGAGGATAACTTCGTTATCACCATCACCAATACGCTCTCGCGTGAGGATATCGAGCTGGTGATTGAAAAGGAATGGGACGTTAAGGACAATTTCAACTATTATGCCGAATTTAACGTCTATCAAACCGTTTCCACCACGCCCGAAACCGGCGACGGCGAGCGCACCCTCCTGCAGTTGGTGCGGCTGAACGGCGTTATTGATAACTGGGAAACCGAAGCTTACAAGGCTACGCTCTCCCTGCCCGCCTGGCAGACCTTGGAGGACGGAATTACCTATTATTATGAGTATGACGTTGAGGAGGTGACGGTTGGCGTTCTGTCGGGAACCGAGCGCTACTATTCGTCCTTCGAGAGCGGGTTAACCTCCGATGCGCGCTTCGCCTCTATCATGGAGCAGATCAACAATACATTCAGCTTCACCAACCGCGAGCTGGTCAGCATCATCGGCGCGCAGGCGCACATCGTACATAGCTCGGACGCTCGCAATGAGCCGCTCTATACCGACGGCATCCGCTTCGGCGCTGACCTCAGCATGGAAGCGATGGACGCGATGCTCGACGTTGGCGATACCTTCGGCTACGGGCTTTTGACCGTGCCTTACTCCTGGGTTGACCTGTGGCGTTCCTATTATGTCGACGGCTATGCAAGCCAAATCGCATCGGCGGATAACGTTAACGACTATCTTATGAGCATCTCCAGCGTTACGAACGGCACAACTACGCATTATGCTTCGCTCGTATACGCCAATACCGCCGGCGGCAATTTGATTACCTGGACGGAGGAGATGGAAGCCGCGGCTAAACTTTCAAGCTGTGAGACGCTCGCAGGCTTGCTGGCGGCACAGGGCTATCCGATATATCAGTGGGACGATACCACCCTGAGCCTCCGCTATATCGTCTACATTATGTATTCGCAGGGCGGAATTGATGATAAGCTGCGTATAACGCAGGCGAATACGGACATAATGTACAGAGCCTTCTTAATCAAGCGCGACAGCGAAACCAACGTCGAAACCATCCAATACTCGACGCAGAGATACAACAGCGCGCAGAGGATATTTGACTGGAGTTTGTGGAACTACGAGTCCACCAAGCCGACGGAAGGCGAGCGGCCTGCCGACTCCGGTTACAGCCTGTACTATCCGGCATTGGATATCCAGGCGGTGAGGGGCATGACCAAAGTATCAGGAGAGGGAGCGTAAAACTATGAAGAAGATTTATCTTCCACCACTTATAACAATACTGCAGTTGGACTCAACTGACTGCCTGACCGGCTCTTCCGAATGGGGCGGGCCCGATCAGTCCAATAATCCTTCCGGCTCAGCCGTCCCGTTCACACCGGGCTGGTGGGACGCTACGCCCGTGCCGCCGGTAACTCCGACCCCCGCTCCCGAAAGCGACATATAGTCGCTCACGCGGGTTCTTAGTCGCTCACGCGGGTTCTTATGCGCTCACGCGGGTTCTTCGCACTTTCTTCTTCACGGGAAGAAGAAAGTGCCAAAGAAGAAGCGTACAGGGATAATTTGGACAATTTAGATACGCTTTTCCCCCCGCCATGCCCCGGACATGGGGCATGGCGGAGTGTTTTTTGTGGGAGATATCATTGAGAAAAACATTATTCCCGCCTCGCCCCCGCCTTGCCCCATGTCCGGGGCAAGGCGGTAGTATTAGCGTTTTGGAGGGTTAAAGAATCCCTCTTGTATGTTTCTTTTTTGGTACTTTTTTCTTTTCATAAAGAAAAAAGTACGGTCCCCTCCTCCATGAAAAATGCGCAAAAATGCTTGACGAAACGGATAAAAGGAGCTATAATAACATCTGTCGTCTGAAAGCGGCAATCTTCCACACAGAGAGGGGGGAAAGAAATGGAAATTCGAGTTGGAGAGAACGAATCCCTCGAGAGCGCACTCAAAAGGTGGAAACGGAAATGCGCGCGGAGCGGAGTGCTGGCTGAAGTACGCCGCCGTGAGCATTATGAAAAGCCGAGCGTGAAGCGCAAGAAGAAGGCCGAAGCGGCACGCAAGCGCAAGTATTAATTTTAAGTTGACACCCCCAAAAACGAACGTTCCCCAACGTTCGCTTTATCCCCTAAAGGAGGCGCGATGAACCCCTAAGTCGCGCCTCCCTCCCCTTTTAAAAGGGCTATTTTCCGGTTTTTTCCCGTAGTCGGTAATTTACCAAAGGTTCGCTAAAAACGCCTGATTTGGGCGTTTATTTTGATTTGGCGGGCTTTTTTTGCAAGAGGAAAGAAGCATATACGAAAGGCGCGAAGCTATGTTCGCGCCTTGATGTTTATTCGTATTTACAATGGGCTTAATCCTCGTTGGGCTTATAGTTCGCAAAAAGATCCTTGAGCGAAGTTGTCGCGGACTCAACCGGAGGAAGCTCATAATCGGCGTCCTCACTACGGCGGCGGCGTTCGGGCCGGCTTTCGCGGCGCTCGGAGCTGTCGCTCTGCGGTCTTTGTCTGCGCTCGGGGCGCTCCTTGCGCTCCCCGCCCTGCTGTTGCTCGCGCTGTGATTCACGAGCGGCTCTGCGCTCCTGATAGAGGCGCTCGCGCTCGGCTTTCTCGGCCTCAAGCTCGGCTACGAGATCCGGATTTTCCTCGAGGAGAACGTCCTTGCGGCTGAGGCTGATGCGCTTCGCTTCGCTGTTAACCTCCAGCACCTTGCAACGGACGACGTCGCCCACCTTGAGGGCGTCCTCGACCTTCTCGATGCGCCTTGCGGAGATCTGCGAAATGTGGATGAGCCCGTCGATAGTCGGCTCGATCGCGACAAAGGCGCCGAACGGCACTATTCTCACAACCTTGCCCTCGATTATCGTTCCAACCGGGTATTTCTCGTTCGCAAGCGTCCAGGGCTTCGGCTGAAGCTGTTTGTAGCCCAGGGAAATCCTCTCCTTGTCGGAATCGACATTGAGAATCAGAACCTCAATCTTCTGGCCAACGGACAGAACATCGGACGTCTTCTTAACCCTGGCCCATGCGGCGTCGGTAACGTGAACCAGGCCGTCGAGACCGCCGATATCGACAAACGCGCCGAAGTCGGTGATGCGGCGGACAACGCCCTGCACCTTGCTGCCAACGACCAGCGCTTCCCACTTGGCCTTCTTTGCCGCGGCGCGCTCGTCCAAAATGGCCTGCTTTGCAGATGAAACGATGCGTTTGCGATCGCGATCCACCTCCAGAATCTTGACCTTCATCTCCTTGCCGACAAAGGTTGAAAGATTCTCAACATATCTGACGGAAACCTGCGACGCCGGAATGAAGGCGCGGATGCCGTTTATATCGGCTATCATGCCGCCCTTGATAACTTCCTTGCCAACTGCCTCGAAAACCTGGCCGACGATATCCTCTTTGAGCAAATCGTCCCAGAGCTTCTTGCCCTCAACATTGCGGCGCGACAGCAATACATTGCCCTCGCCGTCGTTGACCTTGACAACCTCCACGTCTACGCTGTCGCCAACCTTGACCAGCTCGTCGATGTTCGCCTCAGGGTTGGATGAAAACTCGCCCTTGGGAATCACGCCGTCGGACTTATAGCCGACATTGACGAACACCTCGCCGTCAACGATCTGCAGAACCGTACCGGTTATCATCTGACCGGGGCGGATGCGCTTGACCGTCTTTTCAAAGGCCTGCTCAAAATTGTCGGACGCGTCCTCAGCTTCAACAGCTTCTGTCTTAGCCACGGGTTCCTCGACTGCGGGTTCCTCCACGGCGGGTTCCGGCGTGACGGTCGTCTCGGCAACGGGCTGCTGCTCCGTTGCGGGTTCAGTTGTTTCGGCGACTACCTCGGCGGGAGCTTCCGCTTCATTGGTAACAATCGTCGTATTTTCCAGTTCGCTCATTCCTTGTATAACCTCCCTAATCATCGGGTCCGGCGCTGATGCGCCTGCAACAATTCCTATTATATCATCGGCGTTGAATTTTTCAAGCAAAATTTTTCCGATATTCTCTATTGTTTTACAATCTTGACAATTTTTTTTGCAAATTTCCGCTAAGGCGCGTGTATTCGCACTCTTGTTTGAACCTAAAATCAGCATCTTGGTGCATTTTAGGGACAACCTCTCCGCCTCGCGCTGTCTTGCTATCGTGGTGTCGCAAACGGTGTTATAGACCGTCAGCCGTTCAATCCGGCGTTTAAGCTCGCGCTCGATGGCAAAAAACTCCCCCGCCTGAAACGTGGTTTGCGCCACCAGACAGCCCGCCTCGAACCGTTCGACCCGCTCCGCATCCGCTAAGGATTCCAAGATTACGCGGTCATCCCCCGCCCTGCTCGCCGTTCCAAGCACCTCGGGATGATCGCGCTTGCCCGCGATAAATACCCTGAGTCCGGCGGCGCTTGCGCGCTCAACGATGCGGTGTATGCGCTTTACAAAGGGGCAGGTTGCATCGACAACTTCGATCCCAAGATCGGCGCAACGCTCAAACAGCGCCGGCGGCGCGCCGTGTGCGCGAACGACAAGAGTATCTCCAGCTCCTAAGCCGTTCATGCTTTCGATGGGAATTATTCCCTCGGCTTTCAGCTCCTCGACGACGCTTTCGTTGTGGATTATTGCGCCATAGGTATAGACCGGACGCTTCGCCTGGCTTCGCGCCATCTCAACGGCGCGCCGCACCCCGAAGCAAAAGCCCATGTTTTGCGCCAGGATTACCTTCATTTCATCGCCTCGACCAGCTCGCGCAACGATAACATCGAATCGGTCAGAGCATCGGTCACCGCCTCCGCAGGCTTCACGGTCTTATTGCGCGCCGCAACCTCTTTGGCTATTATGGGCTCGCCTACCGCCATGCGAATCTTAACTCGTTTTATGGAGTTTGGGTCGATATAGCAGGGGACTATCGGCGCGTCACAGCGCAGGGCTATAAATGCCGCCCCCTTCTCCAGCGCGTCCAACTCGCCGGTTGCGGAGCGATGCCCCTCGGGAAAGATGCCAAACGCCTGCCCTTTAGCCAAGGTGTCGATCGCCTTCTTTATCGACTTTCTGTCCGCCGTTCCGCTCTCGACCGGAAAGACCAGCATACTTTTGAAAAACAGATTGCCGATCTTACTGCTAAACAGATTCGCCCGCGCCATAAACCTTATTATACGGGGGCATACCAGCGCGAGCAAAACGGGATCGGCAAGCGAAAAATGATTGCAGACGTAGATAACCTTGCCGCGGCGGTTGAGATTCTTTATCCCGATTACCTTCGGCCGAAACAGGAGATAGGCAAATGGGCCGACAACGAATTTTCCGAAATAGTACAGCATATCAAGCTCCCTCTATCCGCTTCTTTATTGCCTCCACCGCCTCCTCAATTGAGAGATCGGTGGTGTCTATCAGCACAGCGTCGTCCGCCCGCTTCAGGGGCATATACTCGCGGCCGGAGTCCTGCCTGTCGCGTGCGATTATGTCCGCCAATATCGTTTGAAACTCCGCTGAAACTCCCAGCTTGTCAAGCTGTTTTTGACGGCGGCGCGCCCGCTCCTCTGCGGAAGCGGTTACAAAAAACTTATGCGGGGCGTCGTAAAGCACGTTGGTGCCTATGTCCCTGCCCTCCAGCACGAGCGGTTGCCGCAAAGCTATCTCCCGCTGTAAGCCCGCCATCCTGTCCCGCACCGCACGATGCCGGGATATGTCCGAGGTCGCCATCGAAACCGCTTCGCTTCGCAACTGCTCGGTGCAGTCCCTGCCGTTCAACAGCGTGCGCTGTTCCTCGCCCTCATATTTCACGCTTATGACAGCCTCGTTAAGGATACTCGAAACCGCGCTCTCGTCCGAAGGCGATATGCCGCGCTCCAAAGCATACAGAGCTAAGGCGCGGTACATCGCTCCCGTATTTAGATAGTTTATTCCGAGCACGCGGGCAAGCTCCTTTGCCACGGTACTCTTTCCCGCTCCCGCCGGGCCGTCGATTGCGATGCTGTGCTTCATACGCTCCTCCCCGCCAAAGCTCCGGTTGACCAGGCGATTTGCAGATTGAATCCGCCGGTTAATGCGTCCACGTCCAGCATCTCCCCGCAGATGAACAGGCCCCTTATCAGCTTGGACTCCATCGTTGACGAATTTACCTCTTTTATCGAGACCCCGCCCCGGGTGATTATGGCTTCGGCTATCGGCCTCGTCCCCTTCACCGTCAAGGGCAGACCCTTTAGTGTAGCCGCGAGATTCTTCCTCTGCTCCCTCGTAAAGTCGGACGCCGGCGCTTCCAGGTTCAGTCCGGCGCTTTTAAGCACCGTCTTGAGGAGCTTTTGCGGCAACAGGCTGGAGAACGCGCCCAAAACCTGCTTTTTCTGATTCTGCTCCAGCTCGCGCATCAGCCTCGCCTCCAACTGTTCGTGGGAAAGCGCGGGTTTGAAATCTATGTACAGCTTAACCCCCGCAGGCGCGTCCGCAATAAAGCTCGAAAGGCTCAAAACCAGCGGCCCGGAAACCCCAAAATGCGTGAACAGCATCTCGCCCTGCTCAAAGAACACCTTCCGCTTGTCGCGATAGGCGCTCAATCTGACGTTCTTTAGGGATATTCCCGCCAGCTCCGCGCAGAAGTCCTCCTCCGTTTCGAGAGGAATCAAGGCGGGCAACGGCCGTTCGATACTATGACCCAGCCTTTCTAAAAGCTTCAGACCCCAGCCGTCGCTTCCGGTTTGGGGATAGGACAGCCCTCCGCAGGCAAATATCGCCGCATCGAACGGGGCTTCCCCCCTGTCGGTACGGACGGACGCTATCGCGCCGTCCTCCACGATTACATCCTCGACCGCCGTATTTAGATGCACGTTTACGCCGAGCTTGTCTATCTCCAAAAGCAACGCCTTCAAAACGTCGCTCGACTTATCGGAAGCAGGGAAGATCCGCCCTCCGCGCTCCGTTTTAGTCTCAACCCCGTTGTCGTGCATCAGCGCAACTATATCGTCGTGGTTAAACGCCGCGAGCGCGCTGTAAAGAAACTTGGGATTGCGAACCACATTGTTGAAAAAATCGGCGTCCTGGCAGGCGTTTGTGAGATTGCAACGGCCCTTTCCGGTGATATAAAGCTTTTTACCGAGCTTTTCGTTCTTCTCATACAGGTGAACCTCATGCCCTCTTTTCGCCGCCTCTATCGCCGCAAGCTGGCCAGAGGCTCCACCGCCGATAACGGCTACACGCATCCTTCCGCCTCCTTTACAAAGACGCCTTCCTCGTCCCAGATTCGCTCCAGATGCTCCAGATGCTCCCGCGTCTCGTCCCGGCGAGAAAGCCCGACAGCGACGAGAAGCGCGTTTATAAGCGACATCGGCGCGCACAGGGAGTCGGCAAAGGATATCATCTCGGTCTTGGCAAAGAGCGCTAAGGAGGCGTTTGCCGCCGCCGGACTGTTATCCCCGTCCGTTATGGCAACGACAGCCGCGCCCTGCGCTTTGGCATAGCCCATCGCCCGAATCGTTCTCATATCATAGCGCGGGAAGCTGACGCCAATCACCAAATCCTCCGCCTCAAGTCTCGACAGTCCGTCCTTAACGTCCCGCACCGCCCCGTTTACAAACAGAACGTCCCCGCGGATAAAATCCAGATAGTACGCCAAAAACTGAGCCAGCGGCATCGCCGCCCTAAGCCCCAAAACATACACGCGCCGCGCATTCAAAATCAAGTCCGCCGCCGCGCTGAAGGCGTCCCTATCGACAAGTTTTTTTGTGTTCTCGATGGAGGCAATGTCGACGGAAAGCACAGCGTCGACCACATCCTCCCTCGGAATCGCCGCCGCCATCTTTGCGCGCTGTACCGTTGTGATGCTGCTCATTACGAGTTGCCGCAACGCCGCCTTGAAATCGGGATAGCCCGAAAAACCCAGCCCGGCGGCAAAGCGAACCACGGTCGACTCCGAAACCCCGACGGCCTCGCCGAGCGCATAAGCCGTCATAAAAGCCGCCTGCTCATAGTTGCTTTTCAGATAATCCGCAAGCTTTCGCTGACCCTTTGAAAAGCCGGAGCGCCGTTCCTCGATTGTTTCAAGCAATGACTTCATCCAAGCCCTCCACGTCGAGACCGCATACCTCGTTGTTGTAGGATAGCGGGGTTACCGTTACATAGCCCTCCGCAATCCAGCGCTCGTCGGTATCCGCCCCGTCAAGCTCGCTGAGCTTCTGCCGCGGCGCCCAATAGTAGTCCCTCCCTATCGTATCCGTCCGCCTTATGTATTCATCCTCGTAGCGCAGTATTCCGAGCTGCGTGAGCTTTATTCCCAAAAGGCTCTCGTAAGGCAGGTCGGGCACGTTGACATTGTAATAAGCGCCGAAAGGCAGGGGCCTGCCTGCGGCATAAGCCGCCATCCTAAGCCCTATCATTGCCGAGGTTTCCATGTGCTTTGGGTTGAACGAGCGGCACGAAAGCGCAATCGAATTAAGCCCGTACAAAGACGCCTCCTGAGCCGCCGCGCAGGTTCCCGAATACAGGGTGTCGGTTCCGAGGTTCGGGCCAATATTTATCCCGGAGATTACCATATCGGGCCCCTCCTTAATCAGATTGCCCAGTCCGAGCCTGATGCAGTCCACAGGAGTGCCCATGACGGCATAGGCTTCAATTTCGGGATGATCCGGGAGCAAGCGCCGCTCTGCTCGTAGCGGCGAATACAGCGTAAGCGCTTTGGAGACCGCGCTCTGCTGTACGGCAGGCGCGACGACGCAAACGCGGTGGCAGGGAGCTAACGCATTGATGAGCGTTCTAATACCGATGGCGTCGATTCCATCATCGTTGCACAACAAAATATTCATGTCACTATCCTACATTAAAATCCGCAGTTTTGCAAGACGCAATGCAGAATATTGCAAATTCCATAGGCGAGTAACGGCTGACCAATTAAAAGCCACGGAAGAATCCCAAAGCCGCCATACTCCCGCCTCATCGTTACGAGAGCCGCAAAGCAGGGCGGATAGAGCAGGACGAACGCCATGAAGCAATAAGCCGACAGGGGGCTGAAAGCCGCCGTCAGCGTCGCAACGCTCCCATTGAAGAAAAGAAGCAGGGAGGAAAGCACCGCCTCCTTTGCCACCAGCCCAACCAGCAACGCCACCGCCGCCTGATAGAAGCCGAAGCCGAGCGGCGTGAAAGCCGGAGCGATTTTTGCGCCAAAAACTCCGATCAAGCTCCTTTCCGCCGCATCGGTATAGCAAAGCGCAGGGTCGAAGTGCATAAGCGCCCACAACAGCGCCGAGACGCACAGAATCACCGTCCCCGCTCGAAACAAAAAATGGGAAGTGCGTTCCCCAACCAGCATGAGCGTGTTCTTCGCCACGGGCTTTCTGTACGGCGGAAGTTCCAAAATGAACGGCGCCTCCTCCCCCTCCCTTTTCATGGCTTTGGTAAGCAAGGAGAGCAGGATTCCGACAATTATTCCAAGGACGTACAGCGACAGCACGATAAGCCCCCGATGCCTGGGAAAGAACGCCCTGGCAAGCAGGCCGAAAACCGGAAGCTTCGCGGAACAGGGAAGAAACGGCAACAGCCTGAGCGTTCGCCTGCGCTCGCTCCGCCTGCCCAAAGTGCGCGCCGCCAAAGCCGCCGGCACCGTACACCCAAAGCCCATAAACAGCGGGACAAACGCCTTGCCGCTCAAACCAATCTTACTCAAAAACGTATCGGTCAAAAAGGAGATTCTTGCCAGATAGCCGCAATCCTCCAGCAGGGAGAGAAACAGAAACAGGAGCGCAACCTGCGGCAAGAAGGTTAAAACTCCGCACACGCCCATCAAAAGCCCGTCGACGATGAGCCGAACTGCCCAAAACGGAAGCTGAAGCTTCATCAAGCCCTCCTCCGCAAGCGGGCTCAAAAAGTCCGCAACCAGCGTCTCCGCTCCGTCGGAAAGCCACGCGCCCAGCGAATCGAAGGTCAGATAGAATATCAGCCCCATTATCGCAAAGAAGATCGGAAAGCCAAATATCCTGTGAGTGAACAGCCTGTCAAGCCCTATTGGTCTTTCAACCGCCTCGGCGCAAAGCCGGCGCGTGCATTCAAACCGCCGCCGCGCATCGCAACCATAGCAAAGGGGAACCGGAAGCTTTATTGTGGAACGCATGGCGGCTTTCAGCTCGTCGAGCCCCTCCCCCGTCCGCGCACAGATGGGCACAACCCGCGCCCCTATCTCCCTTTCGAGCCGTTTTGCGTCGATTCTAAGCCCAAGCTTCGCCGCCTCGTCCATCATATTCAATGCGATAATGAGCGGGACTTTAAGCTCCACCAGTTGGGTCGTAAGATAGAGATTGCGGCTTAGATTCGTCGCGTCCACAATATTGACGATTAAATCGGGTTTGTGATTCCTTATTTCCTCCGCCGCAATCTCCTCGTCCCTCGACTGCGGCGCCAAAGAATAGATGCCGGGAAGATCAATTAGAACGCCGTCCAGCCCTTTCAGCCGCCGCTTTGCGCATTCCACCGTAACTCCGGCTCTGTTGCCCACGCGCTCCTTTGCGCCCGTCAGCGCGTTAAAGAGCGTAGTCTTGCCTATATTCGGATTTCCAACCAATAATATCCGCATCTTCCTTGGAACAATTTATGCCCTAAAGCGGGCGTTAGACCGTTGCGCCGCGTCGAAAAAGCGTGTAAAATGGTGGAAACGGAGGTGCAACATGAAATACGATTTTGAAAGCCTGATCGACCGGAATAACACGGGTTCTTTCAAGTGGAATGCGATGAGGAAAATCTCGCCGAACGCAGGTGGCGATATCGTTCCGCTCTCGGTAGCGGATATGGAGTTTTATAACCCGCCCGAGCTGATAGAGGGGCTGTGCGACTACCTGAAAAGCTCCGTCTTGGGCTATACCGGCCCTACGGACGCCTATTTTGACGCCGTAATCGCCTGGATGGAGCGAAGGCATCATTTTTTGCCCCGTCGCGAATGGATTTTGCAGTCGCCCGGAGTCGTTCCCGCGCTGCACGATATTGTTAACGCTCTGACCGAACCTGGCGACGGAGTTATCGTCTTTACGCCCGTCTACTATCCCTTCTTCTCCGCCGTAGAGCAAAACGGGAGAACCCTGCTCCGCTCGCCGCTGATACGAAACGGGTTGCGCTATGAAATGGACTTTGACGACTTCGAGCGCAAGGCTTGCGCGCCCGGAGCTAAGATGTGCATCATATGCAGTCCTCACAATCCTGTCGGCCGCATCTGGACGCGCGATGAGTTGGAAAGGCTCTCAGGGCTATGTTTGGACAACGGGCTGATACTCGTCTCCGATGAGATTCACAACGACCTCATCCTGCCGGGCAACCGCCACGTCTCCGCAGGAACGCTCAGCCCCGAATATCTCGGCAATCTGGTTCTTTGCACCGCTCCGAGCAAGACCTTCAACCTTGCGGGAATGCAGACCTCGAATATCATCGTTCCCTCCGCGCCGCTCCGCGAAAAGCTTAACGCCGCCGGCGGCTATTTCTCCTTGAATGCCCTTGGCTACAAGGCCTGCGAACTCGCCTACAACCGCTGTGAGCCATGGCTGGAGGAGCTTTTGGAGGTTTTGGACTCCAACAGGCAGCTTGTTGAGAGCTATATGCAGAGCAATCATCCTGAAATTACCGTCTACCCGCTTCAGGGAACCTATCTGCAATGGTGGGATATGCGCAAGCTCGGACTGCCCTATCGGGAGATGGAGAAGTTTCTGATAGAGAAGGCGCAACTGTTCACCGATGAGGGCTCCCTGTTCGGCGAGGAGGGCAACGGCTTCGTTCGCGTGAACCTCGCCTGCCCCGCATCCGTGCTAAATTCCGCGCTCCACCGTCTGACCGCCGCCATTTTGGAGCTTCGCAATCAACAAGCCTAATCGGTGGAATTGGAGCTTTTTGATTGACATAATATATAAAGCCGTGCTATAATCTCGACAGGATAAAGGAGGTATCGACTATGAAATATTGTTCACATTGCGGAAGTCAAGCCGTTGACGATGCGGTTGTCTGCGTCAGTTGCGGCTGTGCTTTCGCCGCTCAGACTAAGCCACCGGCGGCAAACTGCAGTCCCAAATCACGCCTTGTAACCATTCTCTTATGCGCTTTCCTGGGCGGTTTGGGTATACATCGCTTCTATGTAGGCAAGACGGGAACCGGAATCCTCTGGCTGTTCACCGCCGGAGTATTCGGAATCGGCGCGCTGGTGGATCTCATTATGATCGCCTGCGGCTCATTTACCGACAAGGAAGGCAAGTTCGTCCTCGACTGGCAGACCAACTGAGGCAAACTTCCAAACACAAGACCCTTTGGCCTCCTCTGCGAGGCCATTTTTTATGCGTTTTTACAAAAAACTCACGCCTGCGTTCCCCTTGGCGAGCTTGAAAATTCCGGCTGTTTCGGCTATAATACAGTCAAACAGATTAAGGAGGAGAAAAAATGAACCAGACCATCACCGATATGCTGTCCCGCCGCAGCATCAGAAGCTACAAGCCCGATCCCATTCCCGAAGAACTGCTCAATCAGATTCTCGAAGCCGGAACCTACGCCGCCACCGGAGGCGGCAGGCAGTCGCCCGTCATGGTGCTTGTCACCGACAAGCCCCTTCGCGATAAGCTTTCAAAGATGAACGCCGCCGTCATGGGCAAGGACGTAGATCCCTTCTATGGCGCTCCCGTCGTGGTTTCGGTGCTTGCCGATCCCGCTCGCAACACCTATGTTGAGGATGGCTCGCTCGTAATCGGCAACCTTATGCTCGCCGCCTCCACGCTCAATATAGGCTCCTGCTGGATTCACCGCGCAAAGGAGATGTTTGAGTCGCCGGAGGGCAAGGAACTGCTGAATCAATGGGGCATTCCCGGTTATGTTGGCATAGGCAATTGCATCTTGGGCTATGTGAACGGCGAAATCCCCGAAGCCGCTCCGCGCAAGGAGGGCTATATTATCAAGGCCTGACACGG
>JAUNBM010000005.1 GCA_030527115.1 Clostridia bacterium | reverse complement strand
GCGGTTCAGAAAGCCAAGAGCAATGAACCTGTGCCATCGTAAAAGCCAACATATGAGGCGCAGATAGTTTGCAAGAAATTTTGGCAGACGGTTCGGACACCCTCCCAAAGATGCGGCGGTGGAGGTTTATACCTCAAAGCCCGCCGCAGAAACCTTTTAAAAGCGGGGATTATTTCTTTGCGCGTGCAGTATTTTGCCCTCAAAACGCTCATTTTGCCGATTTAGGTTTGAAAATCCCCCCGTAAATCACTTAATATTTCAAAAAAAGCCAAAAAAGCACTTGCGGGAAGAAAAGGTGTATGATAACATAAAAGAAAACGAGATAGAACGTGGAGACGGGGGAGCAGGAACATATGGGTAGCGGGGAGCCTGGGGACAAGGGAAACAAGCATAAGAATAAAACGAATAGGAAGCGGTGCGCAGGGACAATTCTGGCGCTGCTTTTGCTTTTGGGGTGCGCGGGATCGGGGGAAGCGCAATATGAGCGGACAGCCGCGCCGGAGGACGGGTGGCTGAGAGTGGAGATTGAGGATGAACAGGACGAGAGCGGGGGCGAGAAAATGAGCTTAGGAAGCGACGAGGAGCGGGAGGAGAGCTTGAACGGCGTTAAGGTGGCGGCGTTTAAGGAGCTGAACGTGCGAGCAGGGAGCAAGGAAGTGCGGGTAGAGCTGGAGAATCCGGCGGGGAACGAATGCTATATGCGGTTTGTGCTGGAGATAGTGGAGCTGAATGAGGGAGGCGAGATAGAGCGGATAGTTGAGCTATACAGGACGGCGGAAGGCGAATATGTGAAGCCGGGCGAGCGTGTGGAGCGGATAGAGCTGAATATGGAGCTGGAAGCGGGCGAATACGAGGGCAGGTTGATAACATATTTTTACGATGCGGACAGCAAGAACGAGTATCAGAACATAAGCAGTATGCAATTCAAATTGAACGCGATAGGATAGGGAAAAGCCAATGAATGTAAAGAGACGAAGATGGAAGATAATAGTGGTGCAGATGGTCGTTTTAGCCATTATGCTGACGCAAATTACAATCTCCCAAGGCGATGAACACAGGACGGTGGTCAGCGCGGAGATAGAGATAGGGAAGGCGCTGTCGGGGGATGTGACGCAGGACGGGCGAATAGCGGCGGACGATGCGGCGGCGATATTGAGATACACGGTACGGATAGCGGAGTGGGACGAAGCGGGAAAGGCATATGAGCGGGGCGATTGCAACTTTTCGTGGACGAAGGAGGACGAGAACGGGAATTGGGTGATAGGCAGATACGAGGGTGAAAAGTGGGTGGCAAGCGAGCGCGATGAGGACAGGAGAAAGGCGGTCAACGCGGCAGATGCGGCGAAGATATTGCGATATGCGGTGCGGTTAGAGAACACATGGTATTACACAGATCACAGCTATTACATGAAGGACGGGCAGGTCGTGGGGGAGGAACAGGGCTGATGAAACGAGTCGGATGGATACTTATTGGGATAATGCTGATAGGGCTGATGGCGGGCTTTGCGCAGGGCGAAACGCGCACGATAATCGCTGCATGGCGGGAGGTAAGTGCGGAGGCGAGCGAGGGAAGCGGAACGCTAAGGAACAGCCATGCAGCATGGGATAATCAAAACGGCTCGTGGAGCGTGAGAGGAATGCGAGAGGGGGACTACTGGGAGTTTGAGTTCAGCAGTAAGGGATATGAGGATATAGAGCTAAGGTTTGAAACGCGTGGTTCGCTTGGAGGAGCGAAGTATTGGAAGGTGGAATACAGCACGGACGGGGAGAGCTATGAGGAAAAGTGCAGATATGAAGTCGGCACGGACTTTGAGTTGCAAGTCATAGAGTTTGGCGCGGAATTGAACGACAGCGAGAAGGCCTATATCCGTCTGACGGTAGCCGGAAGTGAAGGCATAAATCGAGAAGTAATAACAGTGGAGGGATCAAACCGAATCGCAGGGATGGAGATAAGCGGAAAAGGTGGAGCTGTATCGGAAACTCCCAAACCGCCTGTGGACGAAACGCCCGAACCGCCGGTGGAAGGGACTCCAACTCCGAGTCCGGATGAGTGGGAAGCAATAGTTGGAGCTGAGGTGGAGATAGAGGAGGAATGGGAGATAAGGTATGGAGCAACGGAGCATGGAAGGATAGAGGTCAGGCGGGGAAGCGAGAGCGGCGAACTAATAGCGAGCGGCGAAAAGGTAAGGACAGGAACGCTGGTCTATATAGTTAGCGAAGCGGAAGCGGGCTATCATCTGGAGTGGATAAAGGCGAATGGGGAGGTGCTTGAGGGGAACAGCCTGGTTATAAGCGAGGAAACTGAGCTTGAGGCAAAGTTCAGCCCGAAGGGGAGCGTCAACTGCGTAATCCGTTGGAACGAGGGGACGGGATATGAGGCGATAGTGAAGTACGGGAGCGTACAGGTGATGAACGGGGGAACTGTACCGAGCGGAACGACAATTGAGATAGAGATAAAACTTGAAAGCGGCTATGAGCTGATGCGGCTGAGAGTTGGGGAGAAGGATATTGAGGACGCAGGGCAGGGCTACCGATACGAGGTTACGGGGAACACGGAGATAGAGATAGTGGTTATGAAGATCACGGGCTCAAGCTACGAGTATGAGATCCCGGGTGAGCTGATGTTTGGAAAGATAGATCTCAACTCTGCGGAGGTAGCCGTGAGCTACACGGTGCGCGTCACCTCGATGGGCGGAAGTCGCAACGTCTACATAACGGTAAACAAGACGAACGGCACGCTCCGGGACAGCGGCGGCAACGGCTACGAGATTCCGTATACAATCGAGGGGAGCTTCGTATTTAGCGCACCGGGCGAACAGAACGGAAGTCTGAAACTGCAAACATCGGACATACTAAAACTCAATCTGCCTGCCGGCAACTATTCCTTCACCGACTCCATAATCTTCTTTATAACCGCCGATTGATAAAAGGCGTTTTCACCCGCCCCCGAAACCCTTGACAGGATGGAGCGGGGCGTAATAGAATCTGATAAGCAGAAGAAGGAGAGTCCAAATGGCGGAGGGACATCGGGAAAGGTTACGGGCGCAGTTTTCGGCAAACGGAGTTAAGGGGATGGCGGATCACAACATTCTGGAGCTGTTGCTCACCTATGCGATCCCAAGGCGCGAAACCAACACCCTGGCACATAGATTGATCGAGCGGTTCGGCACGCTGGAACGGGTTTTGAAAGCGGAGCGCGAAGAGCTGATGCAGGTTGAGGGGATAGGGGAACAGGCGGCGATACTCATTCGATTGACGTTTGAACTCACACAACGAATAGTTTTGAATACTTTTTCCAGCCTAAAAAACCGCACACGGATAGTGGGCGCTGTGGACGCCTGCAGATACGCGATGGCAACGTCGATGGGTGACAAATATGAGACCATAAGGCTGATTTCGCTGGATGTGAACGGATTTGTAGTCAACACAAACGTATTATCGACCGGAACGCTGGAGACCGCGCCTGTGGAGCTAAGGCACATCATAGAGAAAGCCCTGAACAACAAAGCGCATTCGATAATCCTAACGCATAATCACCCGTCGGGAATCCCTTTGCCGTCGGAGGAGGATATGCGCGTCTTTAGCAAGGTGCGCGAGCTATGCGAGAACATCGGGATAAGGGTATTCGACCAGCTGATAGTATGCGAGGGCGCGGTATACAGCGCGGAACGGGAGCGGGTATATGTGATTCCGAATCTAAGCGTGAGCCAGGCATTGACGATAGACGAGTATTACAGCGGCCGGATAATGGCTGAGGAGCGAATAATCGGAGAATAAGCGGGGTTTACAGAATATTTACAGAGGCGGGCTTTAGGGCTCTTGAAGAATAAAGGGCAGGATGCTATAATAAAAAAGCACATAAGCAACAAAAATAATCAAGTTGGAGAAAACAGATGAAGAACTACAAGTGTTGTTGCAAATGCCCGAATATCGAGGAATGGGCGCTGCTTTACCGGCAAGCGGGAGGCGATACGATAGTATGCCTGAGATGCCGGAGGATATGGAAAACGACAGCGGGATATGTAAGCGAACTAAAGCCAATGAGCGCAAAGATCTCACCGCATCCATCTCAAAGCTGAAAAGCTAACGAAAACACTAACCAACAAAAAAACGCATTTAGCGTCCTTTCGCGTTACCTAAAAAACGTTTGCGCCGTTTTTTGCGATAGGGTAATCGAATATTACGGCTTATTTAAGCTACCTTACCGTGGGAGATTGGAAGCTTCGTTTTTGAGCAGCTCCAAAGCCCTGTCCTTGCGGATAATCCGGCAACTCTTATTCTGAAACTCATTTTCGGGGCAATAGCCCAGCGAAACGCAGGACGGGCCCGCTTGGGCAAATAGGTCGGGAGCGGCCTCTTTGCAAAGCTTCAGCATTTTCCATGCCATATCGCGAATTTCGGCTTGCGCATTCATGCAACAGCGAATTTTAAACCAGTCGAGGAGCGCGTGCGCGTTCATGCCTATCAACGCCTTGAACTCGGTGGCTTCCGGCTTTAAATAGCGCAGGTTTTCCTCGGGGATTCCTTTCTCAACGCCGCTGTTGTACCATTGTTCGCACAGCATGAGCAGATCCTCCCCTGAAAGCTCAAGCTCGGTTCCGTTGCGAAGCGTGCATCTGCAACTATGCTCCAATATCCCCTCGGGCACGGCAACGTCGAATGAACGCCTGCCCTTCTTTTCAATCCTGCCGCTCTTAATCAAATAGCTGGCAAGGCGTTTTCTGACGAGCTGAGCCTCGGTAACGCGGGAATAGCCCTCCACGCCAAAGAGGAAATAGTCGAATTCGGTCGCCGCCAAATGCCCCTTATTGATTATGGATTGAATCAGCCTCGCATCCTGCGGGCTTGCCAGCAATTCCACGAGGCTCTTTTCCGAACGAGTAAATCTTGCGGCGAGATCGGTATATATCCGCCCGCCTCCGGCTATAAGCACCACTTTGCCTTCGCCAACTTTTGTGATATTCATACCGTCCGACCTCCGAAATTGTTAAAAACGAGCGAAATTCCGGCGTTTTTAATCATGCGCGAGCAGATTTCACAGGGGCGCGGATCTTCAATCGGCGCACCGTTTTCCCAGCCAAAGAGATAGATGGAGCTTCCGAGCATCTCGTTGCGGCTTGCGCTGATAATTGCGTTGCATTCCGCATGAACGGCAACGCATTTTTCATATTGCTCGCCATGCGGGATACCCTTTTCTTCCCTCCAGCATTGCCCCTTATCGCAACAGTTGATATCGCCGCGCGGCGCGCCGTTGTATCCGGTTGCGACTATTTCATCGTTTTTCACGATGACCGCCCCGTATTGCCGTCTAAGACAGGTGGAACGCTTTGCAACTTCGGCGGCTATGGACAGGTAGTACTCCTGTTTGCTGATTCGATTCATAAAAAAATACCTCACACCCGATATGCTTCATTTTCGCATATTCCGGGTGTGAGGTCAAGTCCAATTCGCCGTTAGATTCGAGTTTGTTTCGCAACAACTGCGGCTATGCGCTCGTCAACGTCCTCGCCGGCGGTACCGCCAAGGATATCGCAGAGGATATTGGCGATCTCGACGCAATCGTTCTCCTTAAGCCCCCTCGTCGTGATGGCGGCGGTTCCGAGGCGGATGCCGCTCGCATACTTCGGCTTTTGAGTATCGTTCGGGATCATGTTCTTATTCGTGGTAATCTTGCGCTCCACGAGCTTCTGCTGAGCGTCAAGTCCGGTAACGCCGAAGGAAGTCATAACATCGAGCAGGAATACATGGTTATCGGTGCCGCCGCTGACTATGGTGCAACCGCGGGCGATCAGCGCTTCAACCATGGCCTTTGCGTTGCGCTTAATCTGCGCGGCATAGGCCTTAAATTCCGGTTGCAAAGCCTCCTCAAAGCAAACGCCCTTTCCTGCGATAACGTGCTCAAGCGGGCCGCCTTGTATCTGCGGGAACACGGCGCGGTCTATCGCTTTTTTATGAGCTTCCTTGCAAAGGATGAGCCCGCCCCTGGGGCCGCGCAGGGTCTTGTGGGTCGTTGAGGTAACCACATCGGCATAGGGAACGGGGGAGGGATGCTCGCCGGCGGCGACAAGCCCAGCTATGTGCGCCATATCGACGATGAAGTAAGCGTTTACTTCGTTGGCAATCTCGCGGAACCGCTTGAAGTCGATGATTCTCGAATAGGCGGACGCGCCGGCGACAATGGCCTTCGGGGAATGTTCCTTCGCCTTGCTCAAAACATCGTCATAGTCTATATAGCCGTTTTCATCGACGCCATAGTGTACGAAATTGTACATCTTGCCGGAGAAGGAAACCTTAGCGCCATGCGTCAGATGGCCGCCGTTGTTCAAGTCCATCGCCAAGACGGTATCGCCCGGCTGAAGCAGGGCGAAGTATGCCGCCATATTCGCCGTCGAGCCGCTATGCGGCTGAACATTGGCGTGTTCCGCGCCAAACAGCTCCTTTGCGAGCCGGATGGCTTCGCCTTCCACTTCGTCGACCACCTCGCAGCCGCCGTAATAGCGCGCCGCGGGATAGCCCTCAGCATACTTGTTGGTAAGGACGCTTCCAACCGCTTTTAACACGTTGTTAGAAACAAAGTTTTCGGAAGCAATCAGCTCCAGCCCATCGTTTTGCCGTTCTCTTTCTCTTTCGATCAAGTCTAAAATCGCCATAAAATCCTCCTAAATATTTCGCCTTGAAGGCATACTGTGTATACTTTGTCCGTGCGACGCTTCGATCGCCTCGGTGATACCCTCCACAAAGGTTGGGTGGGGGCGCAACCCCTTTAAAAGCTCCCTGCTCGTAAGCCCGTTTGCAATGGCCTGGGTCAGCTCCGAAATCATGTCGGTTGCGTGCGCGCAAAAGAGCTGTGCGCCCAAAATACGGTCGGTATTCTCGTCAAACAGGAGCTTGATGAAGCTTCTATCCTTGCCCTCGATAATGGTTTTCGAGTTTGAACTCATCACATACTTGCCCGTTCTTACGGCAATTCCGCGTTGCTTCGCTTCATCGGCGGTCAGCCCTGCGGACGCTATCTCAGGGTCGGTATAGATGCAGGAAGGAACGAGCCGCGGATCTATCGCGGGAGCTTCCCCGATGATATCCGCAACGGCGGCAAGCGCCTGAGCTTCGGCGGCATGAGCCAGCTGATGCAAGCCGTTCACATCACCCACGGCGTAGATGTTCTTAACAGAAGTCCGGTATTTTTCATCGACGGCGATGGCTCTCCCATTCATCTCAAGGGCGAAGTTGGAGTCGAACAGCCCGTCAATATAGGGGCGGCGGCCGGTGCATATCAATACCCCGTCCGTGCAGAGCGAATGCTGAACTCCCTTTTCGGTATAGTTAACAACATAGCGCTCGCCCTTCTCGATCGAGGCCGCGGAGGCGCCAACATGAACGGCGACGCCTTTCTTTTTCAGCGCCATTGCGAGGCTTTGCGACAGCTCACGATCCATCATGGGAATGATTCTGTCCATCGCCTCAAAGATATGCACCTCGCTTCCGAGTGAACGGAAAACCGAAGCGACTTCAACGCCGATAACCCCGCCTCCGATTATGGCAAGGCTGTTGTAAAACCTGTCCGAGCCCTCAAGGATATCGTCGCTCGAAAGGGCAAGCTCCCGTCCGCTAATCGGGGGGGAAGCCGGAACGGAGCCGGACGCTATCAGTATGTGTTTGGCAGAGTATTCTTCGCCGCCGCACAGCACGGAATTTGCGCTTGCTATCCTTGCCTCGCCGAAGATAAGCTCAACTCCGTTCGCTTTTAAAAGCCGCTCAACTCCGTCGCGCAGGGTTGAAACAACGCCGGCTTTCTTCCTGTGCATAGCAGAGAAGTCGAAGCTCGGTTCGCTCAAACTTATGCCGATATCACCGAGTCGGAACAGCTCCTCATATTTGGAAGCGTAGTTTAGAAGCGCCTTGGTTGGAACGCAACCGCGATTGAGGCAGGTTCCGCCCACCTTGTCCTTCTCAAAAAGGGCTACTTTCAGCCCACATTGCGAAGCGCGAATCGCTCCGCAGTATCCGGCGGGGCCTCCGCCGATAACGATTAAATCATACGTCATACAACCTCCCTGATAAGCCATTCAATAAGCTCCCGGCTCTCGTCCTTAAATACGGTTTCGATGGAGCTTTTGCTCAGCGGCAGACCTTTCAGCCGTTCGCAAAGCTCGTGATAGCCCTCCGCGTCCATAGCGTCGGTATACAGCTCAGCGTCGCAAATCACGCCCTCCTTCACCATGAGCGCCAGCTTGAAGTTGCCGAAGGGGAACTGGCATTCAAATACGCGGTTAAAATGCGGCTTGCGGCCGAGTATCCATTCCGTGTTTTCAAAAAACTCGCGTTCCAAAACAGCCGGAGGGGCGGAAATCAACTCCACCTTTGCGCCATAGCGCCTGCCAAAAGAGGCGATAAGGCGCTCCTTCATCAAATCAACGCTGACGGCAGGGTTCAGCTCGCGGAGGTTTACGACCCTGGAACGCACGGACTGAACCGCATTCTTTTTGAGCTTGCTCTCGGAAACGGCGAGGTACTTGCGCATCAGCTCAAAGTCTCCGGAGATTAAAAGCGTGCCGTGATGCAAACAGCCCGCTTCGGTGCGGTAATAAGCCGTGCCCGAAAACTTGCGCCCGTCGATCACCATGTCGTTTCTGCCGCTCAGGTCGGCATATAAGCCGAACGAGGCGACCGCATCCAAAACAATTTCGGAGTTTAGCGGGATATCGAAGCGGTTTTTGGGGGCAATAAAGGTATAGTTCAGGTTGCCCTTATCGTGAAAAACCGCTCCTCCGCCGGAGAGCCGCCTGGCAAGATGCCCTCCATCGTTCGTAAGCTCCGTTATCCTGCATTCCGCATAAGCATCCTGATTCCGTCCGATAACCACGGTTCGATCGTTCTGCCAAAGATAGAGGATAAGGCTGTCCGTTCCGACCTGCTCCAGAAGATGCTTTTCAAGCCCCTGATTGAAATAGGGATCGAAGCTGTCGGAAACGCAGACGAGGAGCTTATTCATGCGAAAACTCGTACCTAAGCACGGGTTGCCGTGCCGCCAACACCTCGTCCGGCCTGGATATCGGCGCTTTGTGCGGCGCGGAATGCATACTTTCGGGCTCGTCGAAGGCGCGCTGATACAGCCGCTTGAGAACCAGGGCGGCGTCGTCGAGCGTCGATTTGGATTCGGTTTCGGTAGGCTCAAGCATGAGCGCCTCGTGGACTATGAGCGGGAAATACATCGTCGGCGGGTGAATTCCCTCGTCTATCATAGCCTTTGCAACATCGAGCGCGCTTACGCCCGTATCGTGCTTGAACCGCTCCAAACAGAGAACAAACTCGTGCATACAGATATTGTCAAAAGCGGGCTCAAAGCTCCCCTCCAGCTGTTTCATAAGGTAGTTGGCGTTCAAAACCGCGTTTTGCGCCGCCTCCCGAACGCCCTCGGCGCCAAGCGTCATAATGTAGGTCAGCGCCTTGACGATTACGAGGAAGTTGCCGTAAAAGGAGCGAACCTGCAAGGCGTCCTTACCGGTTTTTATGCTCGAAGCGGGAAGAAACGGAGCCAAAAAGCTCTTGCAACCAACCGGCCCGCTACCGGGGCCGCCGCCGCCGTGAGGGGTGGCAAAGGTCTTGTGCAGATTCAGATGCACAACGTCGAACCCCATATCGCCCGGGCGGACAACGCCCATAATAGCGTTCAAATTCGCGCCGTCATAGTAAACAAGACCGCCCGCCTCGTGAACCAGCTCGGTTATCTTCAAAATCTGCTTGTCGAACAGTCCAACGGTGTTTGGATTGGTCAGCATCAGTCCGGCGACCTCGTCGTCCAAAGCGGCCTGAAGGGCGTTAAGATCAACACAGCCGTCGGAAGCGGAAGGGATCGAAACCGTGGTAAATCCGCACATCGCCGCGCTGGCGGGATTCGTTCCGTGCGCGGAATCGGGGACTATGATCTTGGTTCTCTTTTTATCGCCGCGGGAATGGTGATAGGACTTAATCAAGAGCAGTCCAGTGAATTCACCGTGCGCTCCGGCGGCGGGTTGCAAGCTCATCGCATCCATGCCGGTGATCTCCGCAAGAGCTTCGCCGCACCGGGTCAAAACCTCCTCACAGCCGGCAACTGTATGCGCGGGGGCAAGGGGATGAATGTTGGTAAAGCCTTCGAGCGCGGCAATCTCCTCGTCTATGCGGGGATTGTATTTCATCGTGCAGGAGCCGAGCGGATAAAAGCCGCAGTTTACGCCGTGCGCCCGCTTTGAGAGGGCGGTGTAATGGCGGGTGATGTCGATTTCGCTAAGCTGCGGAAGCTTCGGCTTCACAGCCCTTCTAAGCTCGATTGGAAGCTCAACTGCGGGAACATCGCAAGCGGGCAGAAGCTCGCAACCGCGTCCTTCGATACTGTTTTCAAATATCAGCTTCATGCCAGCACCTCCCTGCAAATTGCTTCGACCCTGTCGAGAGTTTCGCGGCTAACCTTCTCGGTAACGCACCACAAAACGCCGTCGTCCACGGGCAGGCCGCCGAGGATGCCCGCCTTTTCGAGTTCGGCTAAAATTTCACCGGCTCGCGGCATCTTTAGCAAAAACTCGTGGAAGAACGGAGCCTGATATTTCAGCTCAACCCCGTCGATGGAGCAAAGCCGCTCCTGAAGATAATGTGCCTTTGCCATGGATTGCATCGCGGCGTCCCGTATACCCCTTTCGCCCATCGCGGACATATATACCGCGGCGGTAAGCGCGCAGAGCGCCTGGTTGGAGCATATGTTGCTGGACGCTTTCTCGCGCCGGATATGCTGTTCGCGCGCCTGCAAGGTCAGCACATAGGCGGTGTTGCCGTCGCGGTCAACGGTCTGCCCGACGATCCTTCCGGGCAGTTTGCGCATATGCTTTGCGGTTGCGGCCATAAAACCGAGATAGGGGCCGCCGTATGCCAAAGGCAGACCGAGCGGCTGGCCCTCGCCGGTTGCAATATCCGCTCCGCATTCGGCCGGTGTCTTGATAATAGCCAGCGCTATCGGGTTGCATCCCATAACAAACATGGCGCCGCGCTCGTGAACGAGGGCGGAAACCGCCTCGCAGTCCTCGAATATGCCGTAGAAGTTGGGCTGTTGGACAAAAACGCCTGACACGTCGTCCGACAACAGCTCCTTCAAAGCGTCCAAATCGGTTTTGCCGTCCTTGAGCGGGATGATCCTCAGATCATGATTGGAGGCGAAGCAATAGCTCTTAACCACAGCCAGCACGTCCGGATTCACGCCTTCGGATATCAGCGAAACCGTGCGCTTGCGGTCGCGGCACATGGCGAGCGCTTCGGCGGCGGCGCTTGCGCCGTCATAGACGGAGGCGTTGGAAACCGCCATTCCGGTCAGCTCGCATATCATCGTTTGATACTCGAATATGGATTGAAGAACGCCCTGGCTCATTTCCGCCTGATAGGGAGTGTAAGCGGTCAAAAACTCCTCCTTCTGGGGGATGCTTTTGGCTACTGCGGGTATATAGTGATCATATGCGCCGGCTCCGCGCAGGATATCGGTAAAGACGCGGTTCTTATCAGCGATTTTTCGCATCTCGCGCCTAACCTCCAGCTCCGACTTCCCCGGCTCAAGATTCAGCGGCCGGTTCAGCAGAACCGAAGCGGGAACATCCGCATACAGCTCGGCGTAGCTCTCAAGTCCGAGCGCGTTAAGCATACTTTTACGCTCGGACGGGGTATTAGGAACATAGCTGCCCATAAAAGCTCCTTATTACAGAGAGGCGATATAAGCGTCGTATTCCTCCTGGGTCAAAAGACCCTCGGCGGATTCAACGTTATTCAGGCGGACGAACCAAGCGTCAAGCGCGGCTTCGTTTATGAGGGCGGGGTTGTCCAAAAGCTCCTCGTTGATCTCCGTAACTTCACCGGAGACAGGGGAGTAAACATCGGAAACCGCCTTAACCGATTCCACATCGCCAAATACCGCGCCGGCAACAAGCTCGTCGCCTACCATCGGCAGGTTAACAAAGACCAGATCGCCCAGCTCTTTTTGAGCATAATCGGACAGACCGATGGAAGCGGTTTCGTCCTCGTTCAGCTTTACCCATTCGTGGGACTTTGCATAATACAACATAATTTGCCTCCTATTTTGTAGTTTGTCTTTTATAAAAGGGAAGTGGAATCACGACGACGGGAATGCGTCTGCCGCGCACGTCCGCTTCCAGTTCCGTTCCGTCCGCAGTATATTCGAGGTCGATGAGCGCCATACCGACGGCCTGATTCACGAAAGGACAGAGGGTTCCGGAACTTACCTGACCCACGAGCCTGTCCTTGCTGTAAACGTCGCAATGCTCCCTGATTATGCCGCGTCCGGTTACCTTCAAGCCGACCCGCTTGCGAGCGACGCCCTTGTTCAGCATGGCTTCGCGCCCGATAAAATCGTCGCGATCGGTCTTAACAAAGAAGTCCAGGGAGGCTTCGAGCGGGGTAATATCATCGCGAAGCTCGTGCCCGTAGAGCGGCATGGCGGCTTCGAGGCGCAGGGTGTCCCTGGAGCCGAGGCCGCAGGGGAGAAGCCCAAGTTCCTCGCCGTTCTTCATCAGAGCGTCCCAGATATCACCTATGGCATCGGCGGCGGCATAGACTTCATAGCCCAGCTCACCGGTGTAGCCGGTGCGCGAAATGAGACAGCGGTGACCTGCGATATGGCCTTCGGTCGTAAAGGTATAATACTTCTTTGGACGATTGGCGTCATCGTCGATCGAACGCTTCATAATCTCGATGGAGGCCGGGCCTTGCAGGGCAATCTGCCCAACCGTGTCGGAGATATCCTCCATCTTAACGTCGCCCTTGAGGTTCTGCTCAATCCAGGCGGCGTCCTTTTTGCGGTTGGATGCGTTGACGACAAGGAAGTAGCATTCGGCATTGATGCGATAGACGAGTATATCGTCCACAACGCCGCCGTCAAAGTTGCACATGGGAGTGTATTTAACGCTTCCGTCATACATCTCCGCAACATCTACGGTCACGAGAGCCTGCACGTTTGAAAAAGCGTCGGTGCCCTTAATCAGGATTTCGCCCATATGCGAAACGTCAAAAATGCCGGCCTGCTGCCTGACCGCCATGTGTTCTTTAACAAGTCCTGCCGGATACTGAACGGGCAGCATATAGCCGGCAAAGGAAACCATCTTGCCGCCGAGGGCGACGTGGCGCGAGTAGAGCGGGGTAGTTAATTCTTCCATAGACACCTCCAAAATAATAGAATGGCGCACAGAATAATCTGTAGCGCCTCTGTTTACTTTACCTGAGAGATTTCCCCCTTCGGTGCACAAGCGTGCTTTCCAGAGCGTCGTCGGGATCTGGTCCTTTTGCCTGAGAGTTTTCTTCATTGCCCCTTCGGCGATACCGCTTCGGTATGCTCTCCCGAATCCGTCGTCCGACATATTTTATTACTGCCTGATTATACCATTCCGAAACTAGGGTGTCAATCGGAATAAAAAATATTGCCCGATGATAAAAAGGACTTGACAGAAGAATTAAGTTCGCATATAATCGTTAATCGACTAACAGTTAGGCGATTAACTAATCAGGAGGAGCAATGGAATTCAAAGAAATCGGAAAGCGACTAATGCGCCTTATGAAGCTCAGGCGGGATATGCTGTGGAAACTGACCGGGGACGACAGCATACACTTTGGACAGCTTCCGATCCTTGAGTACATCAAGGAGCATGACGGGTGCATTCAGAGCGAGATTGCGATAGGGCGGGGGGTTACGCCGCCGACTATCGCCGCAAGCTGTAAGCGTTTGGAGCAGGCGGGACTTATAAGCCGCTGTGCGGACGAGAACGACAGGAGGATCAACCGGCTTTATGCGACCGAACGTGGGAGACTGCTCTCGCAAAAATGCCGTGAAGCCTTCGACGAGACGGATTTTCGCTGTTTCTCCCCGCTCACCGAGGAGGAGATGAATATGCTTGCCGAACTGCTGGATAAGATAATATGCGGAATCGAGGTGGATAGATGATTTACTATATAAAGAGACTGCTCTCCCATGTAAAGGAGTATAAGCTGGTTTCGATATTAACCCCGGTGTTCATAATCCTGGAGGTGCTTTTAGAGGTTTCCATCCCGATGCTGATGGGACAAATGGTGGACGTCGGCATCGCCACGGGCGACATGGACTATGTTATCCGAACCGGAGCTTTAATGGTGCTGATGGCTTTTGGAGCGCTGATCTTCGGCTCGCTTTCGGCAGGCTTCGGCTCGAAGGCGGCGATGGGGTTTGCCAAGAATCTTCGGATGTCGCTGTTTGAGAAGATTGAAAACTTTTCGTTCAAGAACACCGATAAATTTACAACGCCGTCGCTCGTAACGCGGCTGACTCAGGATATAACCTATTTACAGCAGGCTTATATGATGTCGTTGCGCATGATGATGCGAAGCCCGACGATGCTCGTCACTGCGACGATAATGGCGATAGGCATTTCGGGCGAGCTTTCGCTCATCCTGTTGCTCGCTATCCCGTTGCTGGCGGGTTCGCTTGCGATAATCGCAACGAAAACCTATCCCAGGTTCATTGAGATGCTCAAACGCTATGATGCTTTAAACGCCTCAGCCCAGGAAAATCTTATTGCAATCCGGGTCGTCAAAGCGTTTGTGCGTCGGGATTACGAGCGCAAAAAATTCAACGAGAGCGCGGAGGGAGTGAGAAAGGCTCAGCTTCGCGCGGAGAAGATACTGATACTGAACTCCCCGATAATGCAGTTGGTGATGTACGGCTGTATAGTTGCGGTCGCTTTAATCGGCGGCGGAAAAATTGCCGTCGGAGGCATGGAATCGGGAGCGCTGATGAGCTTTTTCAGCTATATCACAAGCGTGCTGATGTCGCTCATGATGCTGTCTATGGTGTTCATCAACATGGTGCTGTCAGCGGCGAGCGCAAAGCGCGTGGTCGAGGTTTTGGACGAGGTTCCGGCGATAGACGAGAACCTTGACTCAAAGTTTGAGGTGCAGGACGGCTCGGTGGTTTTCTCCAACGTGTCCTTCTCCTATACCGACGATCCGAACAACCTCACGCTCACCAATATAGACCTGCAAGTAAAAAGCGGGGAAACGATAGGCATAATCGGAGGCAGCGGCAGCGGCAAGACCTCGCTTGTACAGCTGATTCCGAGGCTCTACGATGTGTATTCCGGCGCGGTTTTAGTCGGAGGACACGACGTAAGGGAGTATTCGACCGAAACCCTGCGCGAGTGCATCGGCATGGTCATGCAAAAGAACGTGCTGTTTTCGGGAACGATCAGGGAGAATCTGCTCTGGGGCAATCCCAACGCTTCGCAGGAGGAGATCGAGGAGGCGACCGCGGCGGCGTGCGCCCACGACTTCATCATGAGCTTTGAAAAGGGCTATGAAACGGATCTCGGGCAGGGAGGGGTCAACGTCTCCGGTGGGCAGAAGCAGAGGCTTTGCATAGCGCGCGCCCTGCTCAAAAAGCCGAAGATACTGATTCTGGACGATTCGACCTCAGCGGTCGATACCGCCACCGACGCTTCGATATTGGAGGCGTTTAGAACGAAGTTTGCGGGAGTAACGAAGTTCATCATTGCCCAGCGAATCCATTCGGTTATGGACGCGGACAGGATAATTGTTATGAACGAAGGCGGGATCGACGCGATAGGCACGCATGAGGAATTGCTAAAAAGCAATCTGATCTATCAAGAGGTTTATCATTCACAGCAGAAGGGGGTGGCTTAATATGCCGGGACCGAGAATGAAGCAATTTAACAAGCCTGAGAACATGAAAAAGACGTTCCTGCGCCTCGCCTCGTATTTAAAGCCGCACCGCTGGATCCTGCTGATAATAGCAGTCGCCCTGGTGGTGGCGGCGGTGGCGAGCGTTCTTGGCTCATATATGCTAAAGCCGATACTGAACGAGGCGGTTCGAATGTTCAACGAGGGATCGAGCGACTTTTCAGCGTTTTTCCGGCTTATAGCAACGCTGGCGGCTATCTATGTTACCGGCGCCGGTTGCAATTATTTGGGGCAAAGGCTGTTGCTCAACGTATCCACGAGTACGCTTTTAAGGATTCGCAAGGAGATGTTCGGGCATCTTCAGCGGCTTCCGCTTCAATACTTCGACAAGCGAACGCACGGTGCGATTATGAGCCGGTTCACTAACGATACCGACACCCTGCGCGAGATGATGTCGCAGGCGCTTCCGAACATTATGACCAGCAGTCTGACGATAATCGGAGTGCTTGCGTTCATGATAGCAATGAGCTGGCAGCTCACGCTCGTAGTCCTCGGCGCGTTCGGGATAATGTTGCTCGTCGTAACTAAGCTTGGCAAGCGGAGCGTAAGGTTTTTCCGCAAGCGGCAGATGGCGCTGGCGGGAACGAACGGCTTTGCCGAGGAATATATCGAGGGACAGCGCGAGGTCAAGCTTTTCAACCGCGAGAAGCGGGCGGTCTCCGATTACGAAAAGCTCGCAGAGGAGCTTAGGACCTCCTCCACGAACGCCACGACCTATTCGATGATTCTGATGCCGATAATGGGCAATATGAACTATATCCTCTATGCGCTCGTAGCCGTGCTTGGAACCGCCATGATGATTCACGGCGGCGAGATGGGCATAATGGACGTTGGAACCTTGGGCGCATTTTTGCAGTATTCGCGCCAGTTTGCCCAGCCGATAACCCAGGTTTCGCAACAGGTGAACGTCATATTGAATGCGCTGGCGGGAGCGGAGCGGATATTCGCCCTGCTCGACGAGCCCGAGGAGGTGGACAACGGAACGGTAACGCTCCAAAAGAAGAGCGCCAACGAATGGGTGTGGCTCAAGGACGGGCAGGAGATTCCTCTGCGCGGTGACGTGAGGTTCTTCGACGTTACCTTCAGCTACGACGGGGTTACCGATGTGCTTCAAAACGTCTCCCTCTATGCACGGCCCGGCGAAAAGATTGCTTTTGTGGGCAGTACGGGAGCGGGCAAGACCACGATAACCAACCTGATAAACCGTTTCTACGATGTTCAAAAGGGCAAGATAACCTATGACGGGATAGATGTTAAGGAGATAAGGAAGGACGATCTGCGGCGCTCGCTTTCGATGGTTTTGCAGGACACCCACCTGTTCACCGGAACGGTCAAGGACAACATCCGTTACGGCAAGCTCGATGCGACCGACGAGGAGATAGTCGCCGCCTGCAAGCTGGCAAACGCCGACTTCTTCATCCGGCATCTGCCGCAGGGCTACGATACGGTTCTAACCGCCGACGGAGCCAATCTCTCCCAGGGCCAGCGCCAGCTCCTCGCCATAGCGAGGGCGGCCGTTGCCGATCCTCCGGTATTGATACTCGACGAAGCGACCAGCTCGATCGACACCCGAACCGAAGCCTTGATAGAGAAGGGCATGGATAGGCTGATGCGGGGCAGAACCGTCTTTGTTATCGCGCACAGATTGTCCACCGTTAGAAATTCCAACGCCATCATGGTTTTGGAACACGGAAAGATAATCGAGCGCGGCGACCATGAGGATTTGCTTGCGCAAAAGGGCAAATATTACCAGCTCTACATGGGAATGTTTGAATTGAGCTGATAGACTATGGAATACGGCGCCCCGCTTTTTGGGGCGCTGATTTTAATCGGTTTCATTTATCGTTGGAAAGCAAATTTTGGAGCTTTTGAAAAAAAATGACGGATGAGCGGGCTTTTTTCCAAAAATCATGGTAAAATTGAGAAAAAAGGACAGCGGGGGCTTATGAGGGTAACAATATCGGACGAAATAGATCTGTGGAAGATCATCAACAGCGGACAATGTTTTCGCGCAACTTGCGACGATTCTGGGGTCTACCGCTTTATCAGCGGCGACAAACTGCTTTGTATGCGGAGCAATGGTGACGACAGCTTTGAAGTGGATTGTTCGGACTCCGATTGGGCAGGTTTTTGGAGCGCTTACTTCGACCTCGGTCGAAATTACGCTTCATTGCGGATGAGCTTTCCCTCCGAAACCGACTATTTTTCCCGTGTGCTAAGCGGAGGAACGGGGATAAGGATTCTTCGCCAAGAACCTTTTGAAACGCTGATAACCTTCATCATCTCCCAGCGCAAGAGCATTCCGGCAATCAAAAAAGCGGTGGAACTGCTGTGCCGCGCTTTGGGCGAGGTTTGCACTTATAGCGAAAAAACGCATCTCTTTCCGAAGCCCGAAAGAATAGCTGAAGCCCCGGACGGCGTTTTAGCGGCGTGCGGGCTCGGCTACCGGCTGTCATATGTAAAAAACGCTGCCATAAGGGTTTGCGCGGGTCTCGATTTAAATGCGCTCAACGCGCTTTCGGACGAGGAGCTTGTAAACGAGCTAAAGAAGTTCGAGGGGGTGGGGGACAAGGTCGCCTCCTGCACCGCGCTGTTCGCTTACGGCAGGATGGGCCTTGCACCCATCGACGTTTGGATAGCCCGCGCCATCGAAAACGACCTCGGCGGGCAGAATCCCTTTGAGGGGCACAAGGAATATTCGGGGTTGTTGCAACAGTATATGTTTTTCGACGCAATCCAAAGAAAGAACTCCAAATGACAGCCCGAATGCGCCCGAAAAGCGCCTAACCTGCCCTCGCTAATCAAAGTTATAGGCGGTCACTATCGGCTCGCGCTCCCCGTCAATGTCGTTAAAGTATTCAAACAGGGAAAGCCCTAAAAAAGAGCCGCTGATATTCCAAACGTTTCGATAGCCGCGCCCTTGCAGTTCGCAGATAGCATAGTAGCTCCGCTGTGAGGTTCGGCAATGGAGATAGACCGGACGCTCCTTTGGAATCTCGTCCATCCGTTCTTTAAGCTGTGAGAGCGGAATATTGACGGCGTTTTTAATGTGGCCGCGCCGATACTCCCCCGGCTCGCGAACGTCCAAAATAAACGCACCGCTTTCCGCGAGCTTTCGCACCGCGGAAACATGAACTTGCGCGATTCTGCCGTGGAGCAGATTTAGCCCAACCAGCGCGGCTATGTTTACAACGTCCTTTGCCGTCCCGAACACCGGAGAATAGCTAAGATCCAGCTCCTTTAAATCGTCGAGCGTTCCATTGAGCCTCAGCATCGCCGCGATAACGTCGATGCGTCTTACAACCTCGCCCTTACCGATGGCCTGCGCCCCAAGTATTCTTCCGCTCGGCACTTCAAACAGCAGTTTAAAGGCCATATAGTGACTCTCAGGCATAATCCCAACCTTATCGGGCGGCAATACAAAGGCGAAGTCATAGGGAATCTTTAAGCGTTCAAGGGTTTTTTCGTTCATGCCCGTGCAGGCGGCGTTAAGACCGAAAACTCTGATGCAGGAACTAACGATATGCCCCCTGTCGACGCTGTTCAGACCGGCGATGTTGTCGGCGGCAACCCGCGCCTGCTTTTGCGAGGGCCCGGCAAGCGCGATATTGCCGAAGCCGCGTTCCAAAAGCAAGTATGTAGCCGTGGCGTCGCCCACCGCATATATGTCGGGGTCGCTACTTCGGCAGGTCGAATCTATCCGTATCGAACGGTTTTCGGTTAGCTCCAGTCCGCATTGGGCGGCCAAAGCTGTATCCGGAGCAACGCCTGCCGCCAGAACTACAAGGTCGGCGGCAACATGGAAGGCGGAGTTTTTTCTTTCGACGATAACTCCGCTATCGGTTATCTCCATCGCTTTGGAAGATACATACAGTCTTACGTTGTTATCCATCAGCTCCTTTTGGAGTTGCTGTACCATATCATAATCATAAGGGGCGAGGATCTGTCCGGTAGCCTCGATCAGGCTCACCTCCTTGCCCGCTTTTTTAAAATTCTCGGCAATTTCGATTCCAATGAAGCCTCCGCCGATAACGGCGATGCTTTTAACCTCCTTAGAATCCGCAAAGGCTTTCAATTTCCGGATATCGGTTACGTTTCTAACCGTGAATACCTTTGGCGAGTCGATTCCCTTGATACTTTTGGGAATCACGGGCTTCGCGCCGGTGGCGAGCAGAAGCTTGTCGTAGGACTCCTCATAGGTTCGTCCCGTTTTGGTTTCGCGAACGGTTACCCGCTTGCCCTGCCTGTCAATGCCCACCGCCTCGCTGTTTACGCGCGCGTCAATGCGGTAGCGTTTTAAAAAAAGCTCGGGCGTTACAAGGATTAAATCCTCGGAGGCTTCAATATCCCCGCCGATATAGTAGGGCAAGGCACAGCTCGAATAGGACACATGCTCGCCCTTATCGAGCATGACAATCTCGGCTTGAGCGTCGAGACGGCGAATGCGCGCGGCGGCGGATGCACCGCCCGAACCGCCGCCGATTATAACGACTTTCACTATTTCGCTCCTTTTGGAATTTCAGCGATGAAATAGGTTTCGGCGCGATATGCTTCCAGCAAATCTATAACGCATTCGACCGTCTTATAGCACCGCTCCGCTTCCGTAGCATTCCTGTCCTTTATTATGGCGCAGTCCAGGGATTCAAATCCCTTTTCGCATTTTAAAATGAAGTCCGCACAAAGCTCCTTAAAGCCGCAGGTTGCGTGCGCCCGTTCAGAGACCGCACATCTGCTGATAACGGCCAGCGCGGCGCAGACAGCCCCGCAGGTTTTTCCACAGCACATACCGCCGCCGAAGCCGCTCATCAGCTTCAGGCTATCCTTTGAGAGCCCAAGCCCATAAACTTCGTTTGCGGCGTGGGCTATCGCTTCCGCACAATTATAATCCTGCTCCAGATAATAGTATCGCGCTCTTTCCTTTAACATCAATGCCCTCTCCATTCAGTAGATTATTTGGATAAAGCGGGGGGAAAGCCGCCCCCCGTTGGACTTTTCAGCAATAACGGTAGGCTTCGTCGATAATCTCAACGCCGGAATTGGTTACCGCGTCTCGAAAAACTTTCCTGTCCCATTCGCCGGTCTCGCGCATATGCTCCAACAGCCTTGTCTCCGATTCAAAGGTGGCTCTCGCCAATTTTGCGAGTTCCTCCGCCTCATGTGGCCTAATTGCCAAAAGGCCGTCCTCGTCGCTCACGATAATATCGCCGGGATAGATTACGATTCCTCCGATGGGAACGGGCACGCCTATCTCGCCCGGGCCGTTTTTAAACGGGCCGTTCGCCTGAACGCCCCTGGCATAGATGGGGAGGGGGAGCTTACGAATTCCGGCGAGATCCCTTATTACGCCGTCGATTACTATGCCAGCACAGCCGCGCTTGTAAGCATAGGTACTCATGATTTCCCCGCATTGCGACCGCTCCATACAGCCGTTGCCGTCAATCACAAGCACATCGCCGGGTTGAAACATATCAAGAGCCTTATGGAACATAAGATTGTCGCCCGCACATTCCTTAACCGTAAAAGCAACGCCCAAAATGTGGCATTCCTTGTTCATGGGCTTTATTCCCTGATCCACGCAGGAGATTCTGCCCATGTTGTCCGCGATATTCGCAATTGGAATCCCACGGAACAGTTCCACCAGCGCCCTCGGCGCACGTTCAAATTGTTCAAAAGACCGATTTCCTAATTTCATCTTTCCCTCCAAAGTTTTATTGTGATGCTTCGCCATTTTCAAAAGCTAAAGCGCATATGGCGCGGATTCCAATCGGAATTGCATCCTCGCTGAACACAACCCCGTTGTTGTGCAGAGGCAGTTTGCTCCTGGGGTCGTCAAATTGAGTTCCGATTCTCACCTGCATAACCTGCCCGAACGGCGAAAACCATGCAAAGTCCTCCGAGCCCATAACCGGTTGGGGCGCATGGAATACGCATTCGCTTCCGAATTCCTTTTTAAAGGCGCGGTCGGCATAATTGAATATCTCATCGCCGGTAATCATCGCGGGGCACATCAGCTCGTATTCCACCTCGCAATTAGCGCCGTAGGCCTGAGCCGTTCCCTCGCAAAGCCTTTTTATCCACACGGGCAGTTGTTCACCGAGACGCTCGTTAAAATAGCGCACCGTGCCCTCCATAACCGCGTCGGCGGGGGTAACGTTGAATACGGTTCCGCTTTGAATCGAGCAGATGCTGATAACCAGTGGGTCGGAAGGATGGTGCTTTCGCGCCGCGAGAGTTTGCAAGCCCATCACGATTTGCGCCGCAATGGTAATCGGGTCGGTGGTCGAGTTTGGGAAGCCGCCGTGACCACCCTGACCCTTAACAACGATGCGCAGTTTTACTCCGGCGGACATCGCCTGACCGCAACGCAGAGCTATAGTTCCAACCTTAAAGCCCGGATTACCGTGAAAAGCAAACAGATATCTGGGGTTCAGCCCGTCGAGTACGCCCGCGGCAATAGCCTCCTTTGCGCCCAAAAAGTTTTCCTCCGCGCATTGGAAAAGGAAGACTAAGCGGCCCCGGAGCTTCTCGCGCATCCTGGACAAAACGACTGCGGCGCCCATGAGGAATGCGGAATTCATATCATGCCCGCAAGCGTGCATAACACCCGCGTTCTTAGAGCAAAACGGCAGTTGCGTTATCTCCTGCATCGGCAGAGCGTCCATGTCGGCGCGAAGTACAATCGTGTCGCCGGGGAGATTCCCATCCACTATCAAGCGGATTCCGCGCTTGTCCGGCGTAATGTATTCCCCCATCAGCCCGAAGCTTTGAAGCGTCTCATGGATAAGACGGGAAGTTTCCCATTCCTGCAAAGAGAGTTCGGGCGCGGAATGCACCTTTCTGCGGAAGGAAATTATCTCGCTTAAAATCTGCGAGATTTCATTTTGAATTGCTTGCTCAACTTCGTTTGGCATGGTTCATACCCCAAGATTATTGTCGGTTTTCAGATACCTTTCAACAAAGGAAGCTGTGTAGTTCACCATCGACTCCACAATCTGCGCACCGATTTCGGGATCGTAGGAGTCGGGATAACCGAGCGCTCCGGTTTCCGAAACATCGCTTGCCCGGGTAAAGCTCTGAACCTTCTGCCCCTCATGTTCGAGGGTTAAAAACTGATCGAACGGAATATCGCCAAAGGTCTTTAAAGACGGCGTCTCCGTAGCCAAATCGAGCCGCACTTTTTCGGGGAACAGCGCCATACACAGCGAGGTTCCCGGCTCGTTTCCGTGTACCAGAATGCGGTCGGCGTTTGAAAACAGGGGCTTGGCGAAATAGCGCGCAAGGCTGGTCGGCCAGATAGCGGGCATGATATAGCCAAACTCGTTTCGGATGCGTTGCATGGCGAAGCCGAGTATCGGCGTGTTGGGGTCATGATTGTTCATAAATACGATATGCGTAAATCCAGCGCGAAGCAAGGACACGGTAACGTCGTATATCAGGTTTTGTAAGGTCTCCGGTTGAAGCGTCAATGTGCCGGGAAACTCCTTGAACAGCTCGGAATATCCGTAGCAAATCGTAGGCGCGACAACCGCGTTGCATCGCTCAGCCGCTTTAATCGAGATTGCTTCGGCAACAAAATGATCGTAACCCATGGGCATATGCAGTCCCTGAGCTTCGTTTGTGCCAATCGGTACAATGACGGCGGGGTGCCGTTCTTGGACTAATTCCTTGACCTCAACCCATGTCATGTCTGCCAGTTTTGTCTTCTTCATTTCCATTTCTCCTTGTCTTTTGTGAGTTACTAAAACCGCTTTAGCTTTTTTAGAGCAGTCGCTCCAACAAATTCATCTCCTCCGGCTTGACGCATATCAACCCCTCGCCGTTACCAATGATATAGTCGCCGGGACAGATGGCAACGCCTCCGCAAACTACCGGAATGTTGATTCGACAGCGGCCCGCGTTGCCAACAGTTCGTGGATGCACCCCCTTTGCAAAAACCGGGATTTCAAAAGCCGCGTGCTGAAACAAACTCCCGTTTAAAACAATTCCCCCCGCGCCGGCGGCAATGAAGGCTTCAATCATCTCGTTTGTCAGGCTCGACAGATTCAGCTTACCTCCCGCGTCAATCACAACGATATCGCCCCTCCTTACCGTCGGAAGCAAGGGCTCGATATAGGACAAATCCCCGGGCAAGCCCCAGGCCGTCTTTGCCGCGCCGAAGATAAAAGTTGCATCCGTCATCGCTCTTATATCCGTTTCCAAAGCGCCGTAATAGCCAAGCGCTTCCGCTATCTCGGATGGACGAAGTTTGCAAAAATCCATGTCAATCCCCCGATCGTTCACTTCCACAGTCCACCTTTTCCAAAACCTTTAGGATTTCGCCGCGTTTTATGACGATAACCCCGTCCCTGTCCCCGATAATTAAGTCGCCGGGATAAACAATCACTCCCCCGCATTGAACCGGAACGTTTATCGCGCCGGGGCCGCTCGCTCCGAATAGCTTTGGGTCGACCCCGCGATAGAAGATGGGCACGCCTTCCTCCTCCATACCGGCCTTATCCCTGATAGCTCCGTCGATCACCATGCCGCCGGCCTTGAAAAGGCGGCAGATATTATAGGCGACCCGCTCTCCGCAAACTGCCAGCGATTTTGCGCCTGCGGCGTCACCAATCACAATGTCCCCCGGTCGCAGGCTGTCAGGAACGCCTTGATACATATTTGCGTCCCCTTGCCGCCCGAACAGCGTTACGGCAGGGCCGCAGATCCTAATCCCTGGGTTAAGCGGCTTTATTTCATGGTGCATCAAACCGTTTCCACGGCAGGCTCTTGCTATTGTTGCAACCGAAAATGCTTTGAACCGCTCCACTATTTCGGTTGGCGGGCGTTCAATCGCATCATGGACTATCCCGTGCAATGCGTGCCTGTTCATAAGCCCTTTCGCTCCTGATTCTGTAAAGCTTCCCGCCATTTATCCATCTTGGCTTCAAAGCCGTAGTACTCCCTCGGGGAAACGCCCGTCATCAGAACGCTTCTGTTGCGCAATTCCTTTTGCAGTTGCCTGTCCGCCAGCTCTATCACGCGCTCCAAATCATAGCCCGGAACTACGACCACCCCGTCCGAATCCCCGACAATCAAATCCCCTGGGCAGACTATCATGCCGGAACAGCAAATGGGTTCGTTTACCGTTGCGCCGTCCTGCTTGTAAAGGCGTCTCTGCGTCGTACATATTACAAATGCCGGCAACCCCTTTTCGATGAAGGTCTGCTTGTCCGCGAGCGCGCCGTCGGCAACGAGCCCGGCGATTCCGAGCGCTTTCAGCCTGTCGCATACCGCCTTATCAGCAATCATCAAGTCCTCTATTTCATCGGCGGCAACTACTACAACATCGCCCGCCTGCGCAACTTCAGCTATCAAATCGACCCACGACGGGTCGCCGGGCATGCTTTTTACGGTCAAAGCGGGGCCGCAGACGCGCATAGCGTCGGACAGGGGCTTAATGTTGCTTCGCAAAGCGCCATATTTGCCCATCGAGTCGGACAATTTTGCCACATCGTGCGCCGCAAACCGCTCCAACAGGGCTTTTGAAGGTCGGAGTTTTTCGCTTTTCAAGGGTTCGCCTGTCATAAAACCTCCTTCGGACGCATCGGGCTAATCCGTCGTGCCCGGATTTTCTTCCGCACACTTAGCGAAAAACTGCAACTCATCGCTTTGCAGGTTTATCTGCTCATGCGACGCCAAACAGGCGTCCTGCAACGACAAAACGCTTTTGGAGAGGTATTTGCCCTCCTTATAGGCGAAAATGTAACAGCGCTGAGCTTTTACGCCAAACACATTGTAGGCGCGAAGCGAGTCGCTTATCAGGCGCATATCCCCGTTGACGGCGCTGTTCCACGGAACCAAGCCAACGCCCAGCCCGGAGAGAACCATCGAGAGGATGATGGACGACTGGTTAAAGCGTCCCTGCACATTTGGTGCGTATTTAGCCTCCTTGCAAACGGCGTTCACTATCTCGCACAAGTCCGTTCGCTCACCGGAATAGCTCAAAAAGGGAGCGTCTTTCAAATCGGACAGGTTGATGAAGGGCTTATTATACTTCTCGTGTATGAAGCCACGCTTGTTATTCGGATCGTCCATGCGCATCACCAGAATCATCCGCTCATGGAACAGAACTTTTTGCGAAAACGAATCGTCGTCCAAGGCAGTCCACATTATTGCCGCGTCGATTTCGCCCTGGTTCAGCTTGTCCTTCAAATCGCCGCAATGGCACACGACAAAACGAGTTTTAATCCGTGGGTTTTTCCGGTGAAACTCCGAGTAAACATAGGGCAGAAAGGTGCGCCCATAGGAGGCGGTGATGCCGATGGTGATGGTTCGGTTCGCGTTATCGGTTATATCGGCGGCGCGAAGGAAGATCTCCTCCCTTTCGGCAACCATCCGCTTTGCCGCCTCATACAGCATTTCGCCCAGCTCGGTCAGCTCAAACTTTTTTCGCTGGCGAACCAGCAATTCGCCTTGCAATTCGGTTTCGAGCCGCTTCACGGCGGCGGACATCGCGGGCTGTGTGGCATACACGTTCTTCGCGGCCTTCGTCAGACTGCGAACCGTGCAAATCTCTATGAAATACTCTAAATCTCGCAGATACATGGCTACTCCTTACTTGCGGTAACGCAGACACGCAACAAAATGATTGGGCGATACTTCCACATAGGGGATATCCTCCGCCTGGCATTCGGGTTTCGCATAGGGGCATCGCGGGGCGAAGCGGCATCCGGGTTTGGGGTTGATGGGGCTGGTAACCTCGCCTGCGATGATGTTTCTGAGCCGGTCTTCGGGGCGGATGCTCGGAAGCGGGATTGCGCTCAGCAAGGCCTCCGTGTAGGGATGCTTATAGTTGGCGAAAAGCTCGTTCTTTTCGGCATATTCGATGCCCTGCCCCAAATACATAACCATGATGTGCGTGCTGATATGCTTCACAACGCTCAAATCATGAGTGATGAAGATATAGGTCAGGCCCTTATCCTCCTGTAAATCCATAAGCAGGTTCAGAATCTGAGCTTGAATGGACACATCGAGGGCGGAGACGGGCTCGTCGCAAACTATCAGCTCCGGCTCAACCGAGAGGGCGCGCGCGACGCCGATGCGCTGTCGCCTGCCGCCGTCCAGCTCGTGCGGATAGGAGTTTTTAAAGCGTTGCGCCAGTCCTACCGTGCGCATCAGATAGTCGACGCGCTCGTTACGCTCCTTTGCGTTGGCGCAGATGCCGCATACCTTCAAAGGCTCCTCAATCAAGCTTGCAACCGACATACGGGGGTTAAGGGAGGAATACGGGTCTTGAAATATTATCTGCATCTTCTTGCGCATTTCGTTCATGCGCTGTTTCTTGTATTCCAAGATGTTCTCGCCATTATATAAAACTTCGCCGTCGGTCGCTGAAATCAACCGGAGCAAAACTCTGCCCAAGGTGGACTTTCCGCAACCGGACTCTCCGACAAGGCCGAGCGTCTCGCCGCGCATAATTTTGATGTTGATGTTATCAACGGCGTGCAAAAGGCCTCGCGGCGTATTAAAGTATTTTTTTAAGTTCCTTGTTTCAATCAATGGCACAGTCATTTTTCGTCCTCCTGCATAGTGGTTGCCTTCTTTTGTCCGTACAGATGGCAAAGAACGCTATGCCCGTCCTTTTCATATACCGTTGGTCGCTGGTTGTTGCATTTTGGCATAGCATGCGGACAGCGTTCTGCAAATCTGCATCCCGTGAATAGAATCGAAGGGTCGGGCATTAGGCCGTTTATTGGGTTCAACCGTCGGGTCGTAGACTTGATATCCGGTATGGAACCAAACAAACCCGTGGTGTAAGGATGATGCACGCCGGGGGTAAATATCGCTTCGACCGAGCCGATTTCAATTATCTCGCCCGCGTACATTATGGCGACTCTGCTGCACGTCTGTGCAACGATGCCCAGGTCGTGCGTTATCAGGATAACGGCGGTATTGAACTCCTCCTTCAGCCGCTTCATCATATCCAGCACCTGAGCTTGAATCGTAACGTCCAAAGCCGTCGTCGGTTCATCGGCAAGGAGGAGCAGGGGTTCGCAAGCAAGAGCCATCGCAATAACTATTCTCTGCTTCATGCCGCCGGAAAACTGGTGCGGATATTCCATCTTGCGGTCAGGCGAAAGCCCAATCATCGTCAGCAGGCGGTCGACCTGTTGTTTCCTCTCCTGAGACGGCATATCCTTTTTATGCAGGATCAGGGCTTCCTCAATCTGCTTTCCGATAGGGATGAGCGGATTGAGGCTGGTCATTGGGTCTTGAAATATCATGGAGACGATTTCACCGCGCATAATCTGCATATCGTGCTTTGTCGCCTTTGTAATCTCCACCCCGTTCAGGCGGATTGAGCCGGAGACAATCTTGCCTATGCGATCCGGCAAAAGCCGCATGACGCTCAGCGCCGTGGTAGTCTTTCCGGCGCCGGTCTCGCCAACCAGTCCAATCATCTCGCCGCGTTGCATCGTCAGATTCAGCCCGTTGATCGCGTAGAACGTGGCCTCGTCCGTCTCATATACAACATTCAAATCCTTAATCTCAAGTATATTATCCATGAACGATATTCCTCTCAGGTTCAGTTTTTAAGGCGAGGATCCAAGGCGTCCCTCAAGCCGTCTCCGATGCGGTTAAAGGAGAAAACGGCAAGCATAATGCAGATACCGGGCGCAAGCACCAAGGTTGGCTCATATCGCAGATACTCCCTCGCTTCCGCAAGCATACTGCCCCATTCGGGGGCGGGGGACTGTATTCCGAGCCCGATGAAGCTCAGGGACGAAATATTAAGTATTGCCGTTCCTATTTGCATCGTTGCCTGAACGATTATCGGCCCAAAGGCGTTAGGCAAGATATGCCTTGTTATGATACGGAAATTCTTTGTTCCGAATGCGCGGGCGGACTCCACGTATTCCTGCCCTCTGAGCGGCATAACTGCGGCGCGAACCACTCGTGCGAACTGCGGGGTGTGAGCGATAGCCAGCGCAAGCGTTAAATTCTTGATATCCGTCCCCAGCGCGCTGACCACGGCCATCGCTAAAATCAAACTAGGAATTGCAAGCAGGATGTCCATGAACCGCATGATAATTATATCTATAGTTCCGCCAAAGTAGCCTGCAATAGAACCGACAACGCCGCCCATTATCAGGGCGAGACCGACGACGGATAACCCGACCGCCAGGGAAGTCCTTGCCCCGTATACGATTCTCCCGAATATATCCCTGCCGTAACTGTCCGTGCCAAGGATGTGATCACCCGAGGCAGGTTGCATACGGATTGCGGCGTTTTGCTCAACCACATCCGCCTGGTAATCGACGATAACTCCGGCAAAGATTGCAAGCACCGACATAATAAATATAATGACTACGCCAACAAGCGCCAGTTTGTTCTTCTTAAAGCGAAACCAGATTGCTCCGGCACGACTGCGAGGGCGTTTGTTCTTTTGCTTTCTATTCACAGTGAATCACTCCTTAAATCATCTAAATGGAAGGCATAAACCGCCGTCACGAATACAAGACCCATCAGGTTGATGAAGGCAACTGCTTTTGTTCGGCATTTTTAGCTTTTTCCTTCTTCTTGCCCTTAAAGAACTGCGATTTCAGCCGCGGATCAATAAAGACATAGCCGATATCTACAAGCAGGTTAATAATGCCGCCTACAATTGCGATAAACATAATCGCCGCCATGACAACCGGAGTGTCCTTCGCTTTAATTCCGTTGATGGCCATAGTCCCAATACCATTCAGCGCAAAAACGCTCTCAACAACCACGGAGCCGCCGAGCTGTACGCTCAGCTGGGTGCCGATTACCGTAACGATAGGCAATAGAGCGTTTCTCAATGCGTGCTTAAAGGTTACTCGCCTGTCCGTAGCGCCCTTTGCCTTTGCCGTTCGGATATAATCCTGCCGTATAACTTCGAGCATCGTTGAGCGCGACATTCGAATTAGGAGCGCAAAAGTCATGCAGTTCAGGGTGATCCACGGCAGAATAAAGTGCTTGATTGTGGGCGTTCCCAACGCCTGCGTTGCCGGAAGCCAATGCAGGGTCAACGAAAATACAATCAGTAGCATCAAGCCCAGCCAAAAGCTCGGAGTGGAGGTTAAAAGCATCGACAAGAGCATGGAGGCGTTGTCAATCAGCGAATACTGCTTAACCGCCGAGAGTATTCCGATTGGGATGCCAAAAATGATTGACAGCAGGATGGAGCCCAGCGCAAGTTTGATAGTTGTGGGGTATCTTTGCGCTATGAGTTGGACGACGGGCTGGCCGGATTGGTAAGACGTTCCCAAATCGCCATGGAGCGCATTCCATATATAGCGCCCGTACTGCTCCAGGAACGGATCGTTCAGCCCCATCTCCTCGCGCAACTTGTCAACGTCCTCCTGAGAGGCGTAATCGCTCAACAGCGCGCGCGCAGGGTCGCCCGACGAGATATTCATAACCGTGAATATGAGTAGCGATATCCCCAGAAGCACCGGAATCAGCATTAGCACTCGTTTTATGATATATTTTATCATTCGTTGCTCCTTTTTTTGATACGACTTGATTTTTCAGGGGCTGTCCACCCTGTTGCTATATGGTAGCGGACAGCCCCATTGCCCTGACTTGCTTAATACGTATTTACTCAGCCCACCAGAAGTTGAACAGCTGATATCTCTGCTCGGGGAAGGCAACTACGCCCTGAAGCTTGGAGTTATAAGAGACGTTTCGTAAATCTTTGAGGAAGGAAATCGCATAGGCTTTATCACGGATAAGCTCCAAGGCCTCCAGATAAATCTGATTCCTCTCCTCTCCGGGTTCTAAGGCGCGCCCGGCGTCGAGAAGCGCGTCCAGCTCAGGGTCGTTAATGTTATAGAAGTTCACGCCGCTGTTGCTGTGCAGTTTATAGAGGATAGCGTCGGCGTCCTCAAAATCGGGAACGACCGCCCAGTTGGTTATCTGAAAGTCGGAATTTCCGATAACCTTTTCATTCCATGCCGCCCTGGTCATAACGTCCAGCTCAAGATGGATTCCAATCTTTCCAAGCTGTTCTTGAATGACGATTGCGGGCTTGTTGTAGTTGGCGGCTTCGATGGTAGGCACCGAAATAGTCACGCCGTCCGGATAGCCAGCGTCGATAACCAGCTGTTTAGCATATTCCAAATCAAAGGGAATCGCCTCAAAGTTCTCGGGATACTCGTCTACGGTCATGCTCATAATGTTTGTGGATATAGTTCCGTTTCCATCGAAGGCGCTGATGTAGATGGATTCGCGGTCGATTGCAGCGGCGACTGCAAGGCGCATTCTTTCATCCGCAAAGATGCTACCCTCGCCACAGTTAAACAGGATGCAATGTCCGGAGTTGCCGCTGCCGCTGGAGGTGTAGCTCAAATCCGGATTGTCGATTACCGTCTGAACATCCGCCGTTCCCATCATGTTGGAGATATCGACCTCGCCGTTCTCCAGAGCAATAAGATAGGTGCTGTTGTCGGTGATGATAACGAATTTTCCGGTCTTGATGGCGGCTTCGCCTCTCCAGTAATCAGCAAAAGCCGTAACGGTAACGCTGTCGCCGGTAATCCACTCCGAAAGCACATAGGGGCCGGTGCCGCAGGGGGTGCGTTCGAGGTTGTCGCCGCTTTCCTCGGTAAATTTCTTGCACACGATGGAGCAGTTCGGGGTCGCAAGAACCTTCTCGATTGCGCCGTATGCCTGGGTCAGGTGAACCACAACGGTATAATCGTCAATCTTCTCAACGCTCTCCCAGAAAGCCGCCAAGGTGGAGCTGTAGCCGCTGTCCTTAGCTCTGTTCAGGGAAAACACAACGTCGTCCGCAGTCATCTCGTCACCGTTATGGAACTTCACGCCCTTGCGGAGCGTAATCTCCATCTGGAGCTTTTCATCGTCCAGATACTGCCAGCTTTCAGCGAGCCGCGGATTGATTTCGGTAGTGTCGTTAAAACGGTCTTGTCCGAACAAGCTTTCATAGAACTGAATCTGAACTATTCTTTCATTCGCAGTTCCGGAAGTCTTGTGCGGGTCAAGCGTTGCAATATCCGCATTCAGCCGGAAAACGACCGAATCCTTTGCGGAGTAAACAGCCGCCGAGCCTCCGCCACTTGTGCCGACAAAACCGTTTGTCGTCGCATCGCCGGAGTCCGATGGATCATCATTAGTGTCCTTAGAGCATGCGCACAATGAAATCATCATGATTGCAGCAATCAGGAGAGCTACCAGCCTTTTCATTCACTTATCCTCCCATGGTTTTTTTGTATTTTTATTCGCATATCTGCGACCACCTCTTACATGATAACAGCTCCATGAACGTTTGTAAAATCATGTTTTTTTATCTTTTGATAAATGGCGTTTATGAATATTACTGTAATCTATCAGAATAAATGTACAAACGTTTATGCATTTAAGGAACAAATTCGCATTTTTCTGCAAAAGGAGAGATAAAAAAGGAGTATAAAAAAAGAAAACGCCGATGATGCGGCGTTTTCGATGGTTGCGGGGGAAGGACTTGAACCTACGACCTCCGGGTTATGAGCCCGACGAGCTACCGACTGCTCTACCCCGCGGCGACTTGCTCTTTAAGCTCGTTAATTATACTCATTATATGCCCCCTTGTCAAGACCTATTCCTTAAATTTTACAATTCGGGCGCTTGCCTTGCTTTCGGTCGGGAAACTTCCGGCGCTTTTTGCCTGCCAAAGGAGCGTTTTAGCTTCGCGAGCTTAGGCGGGAGGGAGGGGCACATAGGGCGCGTCGGCTGTCATTTTATCTCTTTATTATTGCTTTTTTTCCAATTTAACTTCGAATCACTTTATTTTCGCGGGTTTTGCGCTTATACTGGCGTCAGCGATAATGTTTGCAGGGAGAAAATTATGAGCTTTTTTGAAGCCGCAATGCTGTTCTGTTTCGGCCTTGCCTGGCCGGTTTCCTTAGTCAAGTCCTACAAGAGCCGCAGTACGGTCGGCAAGAGCCTGCTTTTTTCGATGGTCGTAGTCATAGGCTATTGTTTTGGGATTCTGCACAAGATCTTTTATCATCCCGATATAGTCCTCATCCTCTATATAATCAACCTGCTCATGATCTCGGCGGATGTTCTGCTCTGGTTTCGCAACCGCCACATCGAAAAAAAGGGCGACTGCCAAATGGAAAAGCAGTCGCATAGGGAGAATTGCAACGGTATCAGTAAAGGCGCGTCGGGCTGAAATCCTCCGGCAGGCCCATTTTTTCAAGCGCCGCATCGCGGGCTTTACCAATACTCTCATCCATAGTTTCAAACAGATTGTTCCCCATAGCGTCGATATCGACAATGAAGGGGCCAAGCTCGTCAAGCTTGAGTTGCCACGAAGCCTCGATACTGCCAAGTTCCTCAAATAGCTCCACTCCGAGTATCTCGATTGAGTTCAGCCACAGATTCGGGCTGACGCTTTGCGGCGAAACGTGAACACAGCCGAAGGAGCGCATCATCTCCATGGTTTTTTTGCCCATCGTGGTTTTGCCGACTATCATGCGCAGTTTCCACGCTTCAACCGAAGCCGCGCCCCATTTTTCAAACCGGAGCGAGGAGGTGGGCATGAAGGAGACGAGATTCCATTTGCCGCCCCGGCGCGTCACAATGGGGCCGACATGGATCATGGCGTTGGCGCTTTCCACGCTGAAGGGAAGCGAGTTGCCCTCGTCGAAGATATAGCGGTGGATGCGCGATCTGCCCGTAAACACCCTTCCGCTGAGATAAACGGTATCCCCAATTTTCAACTGACGAACATCCTGCTCGGCAAGGGGCGTTTTTAAATGATAAACAGCCATATTTCTACCTCCCGTCAAACCAATAAGCGCCGTCCATGAGCTGTATGCCGTTCTCGCCGGCACGAACGGTGGCTCGGCGCGCAACGCAGCAGTTGGTGCTTGTAGCGACCGCAACGCCCGCGATATGAGTGTAGGCGTATTCGATATGCACGGCAAAGACGCTCGTCCTGCCGCCCGCGCCCATGTGTCCGATACCGAGGGAGTTGATGCCCTCGCAAAGCTGACTTTCAAGCTCGGCAAACATCGGGTCGGGGTGATGGGAACCTATCTTCCGGAGGCAAGCCGCTTCCTTAGCCAGGTTGGCGGCGATATTGGCTGTGCCGCCTATGCCAACGCCCAAAATTCCGGGAGGGCAAACGGCTCCCGCGCGGGCGGAAGCGGCAAAGGCGTCGATGATGAACTGCTTTATTCCGTTGACCCCGTCCGAAAAGGCTATCATGCGGTGGCGGGTTCCGCCAAAGACCTCCGAGCCGCCGCCCTTAGCGGCATAGGTTATCTCAACGGCGTTGCCGGGCACAAAGCGATAGGTAAAGCCGGGGACGTTCTCACCGACATTATCGCCCGGATCGTAGCCGGTCAGCGGATGCTTCATAGTTTTGCGAAGAATGCCCGCCGTGGTGCATTCGCGAACGGCGTCCTTTATAAGCTCCTCCAGAGCGAGCAGACCGCCCTCAAGCATAGCTTCGTTTCCTACCTTCAGGAAGAACAGCGGCCAGCCGGTATCCGGGCAGGCGGGAAGCTCCTTTTCGCGGGAGATTTTGAGGCTCTCAAGCGTTCGCGAAAGTCCGTTCGCGGCGGCGCCGTCCTCTATGGCTATCGCGCGCTCAAATGCGTCAAAAACATCATCCGCGATATAGGTTGCGCCCCGCTTTATCGCAAGCAGGGCGGCTTTTTTTAGACAGTCCTTAGTAATCATTCGCCTTCGTTTCCTCCATTAAACCATCAACGAGTACAGCGGCAGATACTGCTGACAGCCATAAACGTCGGTCTCGCCTATGGAGCCGCTGACGGGATTCCGCGGAATCGTTATCTTAATCGAGTTTACTATCGGGTAGGGTATGATGCTGACCTTCTCGGCAGGCACGCCGAACAGGTCGGAAATGGACTTTGGGGTTATGGCTTCGGATTGGATTGCGCGGGTGAAGTTCTCCTCGCCATCGAACATAACGTCCAAAGTGAGCCAAAGAGGGCCTGCGTTTTTACTGCGTACCACGGTGGCAAGATCAACCAAGCGTGTCATCTGAACCTCCAACGTTTATATATCGAATTTCGGACGTTTCAAGCAGGGAATCCACCTCGGCAAGGTGATAGATGCTGTATTCAAACACCTCTCCCAAATGAATATCCGAGGGCGAGAAGGGGAAGGCGAGATTGCCGGCCGTTCCCTTCCTGCCCTTGTAGTCATAGTGTAACATACGGGAGCGGGCGAGGGAAAGAACAAATTCGGAGCTGTGTTCGGTTTTGGCAACAACGTCAATTATCAGCCCGAGATCGTGAGCGGGTTCAGCCGCCTCCGCATCCTTAGAGAGCGGCACGCCGTATTTATGGAGCGACAGCGTGTAATCATCGCCGTTTAGAAGTCCTTTCGTGTTTTCGCGGACAAAGGCGCAGACTCCGTCGAAGATTTCGTCGATCCGCTTGACCGTTTCGGGGTCTTTTATCCCGGCGAAAGCCACGGAGCGAAAACCGAGCGGACGAACGCCTTCGAGCTTTAGCGTCGGCTTGTCGGTGGGAATGAATCTGCTTCCGGAGACGCGAACGGTTCGTTCGTTCACCTGCTCATACCGTGCGTTTAGCAGGTTAATAACGCCGTCGGGCTCATATATCATGTAGGGATTGCTCTGCTCGTACATCGTATGCGCGGCGACGTTTCGGACGGTACACCGGCGCTTCGGGTGCGCCGGAGTCAACTCAAAGTAGTCCTTTTCGATAACGCCCTGCATGACGTCGGCGGCGGAAATCGGTTCGGCGCACATCGAACCGCACTCCATAATCTTTGCCATATGGAAGGCGAGGGCGGGATCGTAGCCGTGCATAATGCAGGGGGCGGCGAATATCGCCGTATCGCAGGAACGGCCGGCGAGAACGACGTCCGCCCCGGCTTTCAGCGCCTCAATAATCGGAGAAACTCCTATCTGGCTGACTATCCTGCAGGAATCCGCTATGGCTTTTTCGGTGAGGGGAAGGTCGCCGAGGGATATCACCTTGCCATTTTGAAGCTTTTGAAGGACGTAGGGTTTGTCCACGTCGGTGTAGATAAGAGCCATCTTAAACGACAGCCCCTGTTCGCGGGCAACCTCAAAGAATATATCGCGAAGCCACTCCAGATGCGAGGAACTGCCGCTTCCGCCCGCCGTGCCGACGATGTAGGGCGCGTGGGCTTTCAGGGAGGGCTCAAGCGAGAGCGATACATCCCTTTTCACGCAATCGCGGGTGGTAAACGAAACGCCCTTGCCGAGATAATACGGCCCTGGATCGACGGAGCCTCCGTCAACGCCCACATAGTCGGGCGGTTCGATAAAAGCATTCTTCAGCGCTTCCTCGGAAAAGCCATAGCCGAGGATTCCGCTAAGTGAGAGCAGCTTCATAAGATCCTTTCCGAACCGAATATCAAAGACGGCCCTTGTATTGGTTGTAGCGGGCAACCCAAATGAGGCTGAAAGCCCGCAGATTCATTATAGGCTTTGGATTTTTATACAGCCATTGTAATTTGTTTTTTTCTTGTTGCATTTTGTCTCTATTGCCCGTAAAAGTATTGATTTATCAATCCTCGAGGTGCTATCCTTAGCCTAAGCCAAAAGGCGCATTTTAGGAGGAGCATGAAAAAATATTTAATAGGAGATCATGAATTTGCACTCAAGGAGTTTCACGTGTTGGAGGGAAAAAATACCCCGCGCGTGTACACCTCGCATTTTCACGATTTCTATCAAATTATGTTTGTCTCCAAGGGAACCCTGCGCCATTCGAGGTGCGGAATCATCGAGGAGCTGAACGCCAACGACGCAATACTCCTTCCTCCGCTGATGGAACACCACATCGACGGAGAGCAGGGCTGGGCGCCCTATTATGCCGTTTCGTTTAAACTGCCGTTTTTGCCGCTGGAGGTGCTCAGCGGTATCACGGGCGAGTATCTCCAGTCCAAGCGAAACCAGACGGCGGAGCAGATTCACAAGATAACCTTCAGCGAGGAGGACGCTAAGCGCATTACCGCCATGCTCAAGGTTATGCTGAGGGAGCTTAGGGAGCGCCAGATCTTCTATACCGCAACGCTTCAGGGGATGCTCGTAAGCCTTCTCGTCGACGTTATGAGAGCAGAATGGAAGGCGGACGAGTTTTCCTTTAACGAGGGCTTTGAGGAGAAGCGGAAGCGGATACTGAGCTTTACCGCGCAGATGCGCGAACAGCTCAAAAAAACGATGAGTTCCGAGGAGGCCGCAAGGGAGTGCGCCATGAGCAGGGCGCAGTTTTGTAAGGCGTTTCAGGAGGTCACCGGAACGAGTTACGGAAAGTATCGCAACAGCCTCAGAATGGACTATGCGGCAAAACTGCTCAACGAAAATCGTTATACGCTCGAATACATAGCGCAGGAATGCGGCTTCAAGGAGTATTCGTCGTTTTACCGGAGCTTTGTGAATACCCTCGGAGTCTCCCCGACCGATTATCGAAAGCTCAGAATTGACCGCAGAGCGCCGCAGGATGAATAGTCCTAACGAAAACTGTTGAAAGGGAGAGGCAATGCTAAAATACATCATAAAGCGCGTATTGATAAGCATACTGGTATTCGTGGGGATCACCTTCTTGGTGTTCGTTATGGCGCATTTTGCGCCCGGCGGGCCGCTGGATCTTCTTACGGCGGACGCAAACCTGTCGCCTGAGGCGTATGAAGCGCTGGAAAAAGCGCTGGGGCTTGACCGGCCCATCATCGTTCAATATGCAAACTGGCTCAGCGATTTCATTCAGGGAGACTGGGGAATTTCCTATAGGTTCAATTCGGCGGTATCCGATCTGATCATCCCGCGCATCGGCCCAACCCTTCTTTTAATGGGAACTTCGCTTGGTTTAGCGTTGCTTCTTGCCATCCCGCTTGGAATTTTGGTTTCGATAAAGCCTTACGGAGCTTTGGATTATCTGAGCAACGCTTTCGCCTTCTTGGGACAGGCGGTGCCAACTTTCTTCTACAGTCTTGTGTTGATATACTTATTCTCCGTAAGGTTGGGATGGCTGCCGATGCTCGGCATGAACACGACGGGACACACGGACGCATGGGACACGATAAAGCATATGATAATGCCGGTCATGGTTCTGTCGTGGCACCAGATGGCGTCGTTCATTCGGTATACCCGCGCAAGTATGCTCGAATCGCGCAATGCCGAACACGTTAAGACCGCGAGATCGAAGGGGCTTTCGCCGTCAAGGGTGCAGATAAAGCACATATTCCGCAACGCCCTGATTCCGATAGTAACCCAGATAGGACTTCAGGTGCCGCTTCTTATTGGCGGCGCGGTCGTAGTCGAGCAGATCTTCTCCTGGCCCGGAATCGGAAGCCTGCTTATCAATTCGATTCTGTACCGCGATTACACCGTGATAATGGGCATAACCTGCCTGATCGCCGTTGCCGTTTTAGGCACGAATCTTGTGCTGGATATCATCTATGCAAAGCTGGATCCGCGCATCTCTTATAAATAAACCCGGAGGACGATATGACTAAGAAGGTCGGAAAAAAGGAGCATCCAAAGCTGGCGAGGTTTCGCAAGCACAAGCTCGCAATGGCGGGAACGATAGTAATGGTTCTTTTGACTCTGAGCGTCGTGTTCGTGCCGATGATTTTTAAGCTCGACCCCTATTACATGGACTACAGCGCGCTGAATCAAGCGCCGAGTTCCGCTCATCTTCTCGGGACGGATTCGATGGGACGCGATATCCTTGCCCGCACCCTGTACGGCGGCAGGGTTTCCATCCTCGTTGGACTTGCGGCGGTTTGCGTCAGCGCATTGATAGGAATCCCGCTGGGTTTGCTTTCGGGCTATTATGAGCATACCGTGGGCAGGGTCGTGATGCGTATAGCCGATATATTCATGTCGTTTCCGACGATGGTTCTGATGCTGGTGGTCGTTGCGATGTTCAACCCCTCGATAGTCGTGCTGATATTAGTAATAGGCATAATAGGCTGGCCCAGGTATACGCGACTGATGTACAGCAATACGCTTTCCATCCGCCAAAAGGAATATGTCGAGGCGGCGCGAACGAGCGGATGCAAGACGACAACGATTCTGGCGCGCTATATCCTGCCAAACTCCATTTCGCCGGTTTGGGTTACGATGACCTTCGGCGTGGGCTCCGCAATTTTGACCGAAACCACGCTGAGCTTTCTGGGCGTGGGCATCCAGCCGCCGGCGGCGAGCTGGGGCAACCTTATCCGCGAGGCTTTGAGCTATGCAACGCTCAGTCTCCGGCCGTGGGTTTGGATACCTGCGGGAATAGCCATCATCCTCGTGACGATCTGCGTCAATTTTATCGGGGACGGCGTGCGTGATGCGCTTGACCCGCAAACAAAGCTTTGATGGGGTGGAAACCCGTCATAAAATAAAAAAAGGAGAATCACAATGAAAAACACTTCAAAAATCATCTCGTTATTCCTTGTTATTCTGCTCCTCATGTGCAGTCTGTTCGGCTGTGCGGATACGAGCGAGGAACAGGAACAGGGTGCGACGGCAACCGAAGCTCCGGTGACCCAAAGCGAGGAGCCATCCGATCCAACGTCGGAAACCGAGCCGACGGAGGAACCTGTTGCTGAGCCGGATTATTTGGACAAGGTTGTAACCGTAGGCCAGCTTTCGACCTGGGGTCTGCTCTGCCCGTTTGCGGTTACCGACAGCTACAGCCAGTTCGTCTATGATATCCTCTATGAGAAGCTGGTGCTTGTCAACGGCGACTATACGATAGAGCCGCGCGCGGCGGAGTCTTGGGAGGTCAACGAGGATTCCACGGTTTGGACGCTCCATCTGAACCCGAATGCAAAGTGGCATGACGGCGTTTCGCTTACCGCGCACGACTGGGTGTTTGCGGCGCAGACGATCACCGACCCCGGCTTCGTTTCGGGCAGAAAGACTATCTATTCCAACTTTGAAGGCACCGACTCCGACGGCAACGAAACCGCCGAAAACAGCGTGGCATGGGTAGCTCTGGACGACTATACGCTTCAAATCACGTTGAAGGCGACGGCGGAAATAACCTCGTTCCTTATCGCGAACAACAACGGGCTGTATCCGCTTCCTAAGCACCTGCTGGAGGACATTGACACGGCAACCTTGCTTGAGGATTCCTATTGGGCAAACCCTGTGGGTTGTGGCGTCGGCATCTTCGACTCGCAGGTCGAGGGCTCGACCATTACCTTTAAGACCAATCAGGACTACTATCGCGGAGCGCCTAAGTTCGGCACGCTCGTGCTTCGTGTAGTAGCTCAGGATTCGATGGCGGCGGCGTTTATGGCTGGCGAGTTGGATCTGTGCTTCAGCGGACTCAATTATGAGGATGCGGCGGCTGCGGCACAGCAGCCCAATGTCAGCGAGGGCTATACCGAGCTTGCGTATGCGCTTTGCTGGATGAACATCAATGTTGAAAAGCTTTCCGATGTGCGCCTCAGACAAGCGGTTCGCTACTGCATCAATCAGGAAGCGATAAGCCAGGTTCTTTTCGGGGGTCAGTGCGTCATATCGGCTTCTCCGATCCTTCAGGTCAGCGACTATTATACCGATTCGATAGAGTATGCTTCGGAATACAACCCCGAAAAGGCAAAGGCGCTGTTCGACGAGGCGGGCTGGGACTATAACGACACCTTCATCATCGGTGCGCCTTCCGGAACCCGTGAAGATGCGGCGACGATAATCGGACAGTCGCTGGAATCCATAGGCATCAAAGTTGAGATTCAGGTTAACGACGCTACGACGACCTTTGCAAATGCGAGGGAGGGCGCGTATCACGTTTCTTTGCAGAGTACCTCCGCATGGACGAACGATCCTTTGACTACAAGGGCGTCGATGAACACCTATATCCATGGATTCTCCACCGGCGAGATCGGCGCAGAGCTCAATGGACTGTTGGATCAGATGGCGATGGAACTGGATTTGGACAACCGCGCAGAACTGGCGCGTCAGTGGCTGGTTCGTTGCATCGAGCTTTGCCCGTTTGCGGCGGTTTACAGAACGAGACAGTACATGCTTACAAGCTCGCGCATCTCGGGTTGGGATCCCGACAGGCAGGCGGTAGGCTTTAACAACAACTGGCATGAGTTGATCGTTGACTGATTCACAAGATAACAGGCGCGGCTCCTGAGTTATTTGGGAGCCGCGCAGAAGTACCAAAGTTAAAGGCGGGAATTAAAGTGAGTACGATTCTGGAAGTAAAGAACCTGCGAGTTGAATTTATGCTGAGGAAGCGCTCCATAGCCGCGGTTGAGGATATTTCCTTTAAGCTTCAAAAGGGAAAAACCCTCGGAATTGTCGGTGAGTCCGGTTGCGGAAAAAGCGTTACGGCAATGTCAATTATGCGCCTGTACAACAGGCAAACCGCAAGGATAACCAAGGGCGAAGTCATTTTGGATGGCAGGGATATAGCAAAATATTCGGGCAGACAGATGCGCGATGTTTGTGGCAAGGACATATCCATGATATTCCAAGAGCCGATGACGAGCTTAAATCCGGTGTACAGAATCGGCTATCAGATGATGGAGATGGTGCTCGCTCACAGCAATATGTCCCGCAAAGAGGCTTACGAATACTGCGTCGAGATGCTCGACAAGGTAAGAATTCCCGAACCCCGGCGCAGGATGAACGAATTTCCCCATCAGTTTAGCGGAGGTATGCGCCAGCGCGTTATGATAGCCATGGCGCTGTCCTGCCGCCCGAAGATTTTGATTGCCGATGAACCCACTACCGCATTGGACGTGACGGTTCAGGCGCAGATACTCGATTTAATCAACGAGCTCAAGGAGAGCATGGGCGCTTCGATTATAATGATAACGCACGATATGGGCGTTATAGCCGAGGTTGCCGACGATACGCTGGTTATGTATGCCGGCAAGGTGGTTGAATACAACGATGCGGATTCTATCTTTGCAAAGCCGTTGCATCCCTATACGCAGGGGCTGTTGCAGTCGATTCCGCACATTAATAAAAAGGTGGAGATGCTGCCTACCATCGAGGGGAACGTCCCGATGCTCGGCAATATGCCCAAAGGATGCAGGTTTGCCGACCGCTGTCCTTACTGCATGGCGCGTTGCAAAGAGCAAGACCCTCCGATGATAAAGCACGGCGGGGGAGAGGTTCGCTGTTTCTTATACGACAGCGATGCAGGAGCTGACAATGAATAAAGTTTTATTGGAAATTAACGATATACGCAAGGAGTTTGTAAAGGACAAAAACCTGCTCGGAAAGGCGAAGTCCGTGCTGTTGGCCGTGGACGGGGTTTCGCTTACGATTCACGAGGGCGAGATTTTGGGATTGGTCGGTGAAAGCGGTTGCGGCAAATCCACGCTCGGCAGGATGATAGTCAAGCTCTGCGAGCCTACCGGCGGGCAGATCCTCTTTGAGGGGGCGGATATAACCTATCTCAAACAGAAGGAGATGCGCGACTATCGGAGGCAGATTCAGATTATTTTCCAAGACCCCTACGCCTCGTTGAACCCGCGAATGACCGTCCTGCAGGCGGTTCGCGCTCCGCTCGATGCCTTCCAAATGGGAACGCGCGCGGAGAGGGACGAGCGTACAGCCGAGGCTTTGAGCGAGGTTGGGCTGACCGCCGAGTACCTGAAAAAGTACCCTCACGAGATGTCGGGCGGCCAAAGACAGCGTGCGGCGATAGCGCGGGCGATGATACTGCGCCCGAAGCTCGTTGTCTGCGACGAACCCGTATCCGCCCTCGACGTTTCGGTCAGAGCGCAGGTTTTGAACCTGATGAAAACGCTCCAACAGCAGAAACAGGCGGCTTATCTTTTCATATCGCACGATTTGAGCGTAACCCATCATCTGTGCGACAGGATTGCAGTCATGTACATGGGCAAGCTCGTGGAGACCGCCGAAAAGGACGAGCTGTATCAAAAGCCCCTGCATCCATATACGCAGGCCTTGCTCGCCTCCATCCCGCTCCCGGTGCGCGAGCATAAGCGCAAGCACGTTCCGCTCGAGGGCGATGTTCCAAGCCCCTTAAATCCGCCCAAGGGTTGCAGATTCCACGAGAGATGCAAGTATGCGGCGGAGATATGCAAAACGGAGGAGCCGCGGCTTCGCGAAGTGGGTTGCGGACATTGTATAGCCTGCCATTTTGATATACAAGGCGAGGTTGAATAAGCACAGTGCAAAGGGATATTAAGATAGAAATAAAGGAGCCCGTGGTAATGTTGGGCTCAGGACTCGTTTACCAACAGCTTCCCTATTGGTGCGGGTCATCGTTCAGAAGCCTGACCCTGTCTTTGCTCAGAAACCGGGCGTATTACGATTTTGACCCGCCTGCCAAAAAACAGCCGCTCATCCTTTTCCTCTGCGGCGGAGGCTGGTCTGCGGTCGATGAAAACGTTTGGATGCCGGAGCTTACCTGGTATGCCAAGCGGGGCTTTGCGGTGGCGAGCGTCCGTTACAGCGTTAGCGGGCAAAGAAGGTTCCCCGCCCAGATAGCGGAGATCCGCCAGGCGATTCGCTTTTTGCGCGCCCATGCGGACGAGCTTAGGCTCGACGCCGATTTTATTGCCATCATGGGGGAGTCGGGCGGCGGCCATCTGGCGGCGATTACCGCGCTTGCAAAAGAGCGCATGGATTTTGACACCAAGGAGTATTCCGACTACTCAAACGGAGTGAACTGCGCGGTGATCTTCTATGCAGTTGTAGATATTTTGGACAGGGAAGGCAGAGGCGACATAACCTCCTATAAGGATCGGCCTCAGTTCATAAGGCGCGGAAATATTCCCACACAAGAGCTTTTGCTGTGGCATAAGGATATCTGGGAAGAACCGCATCTTGCGGACGAGGCCGATCCGCGTTATTATATAAGGAGCGACGCGCCTCCGTTCATGCTCCTGTATGGAACCGATGATATACGGGTTCCCATCCATAATGGCGACGTGTTCTATAAGGCGCTTTCCGATGCAAACGTTCCCGTTGAATACATCCGTATTTTGGGCGGTCGGCACGGCGGAGCGCAGTTCTTCCAGGAGGAGACTAAGGAGATTATATTGAGCTTCCTTCGCAAAAATATGAATTTAGCAAAAGGAGACAGGGACTATGGCGCTGATGCAGATTAGACTTAGATCGGGCGTGCTGTCAACGCGGACGGAGGTCATGGTTGTGCTTCCGATTGACAATAAGGGCTTCAACCAATGGGCTCGTAACCCCAAGTATCAAGTGGTATATATGCTTCATGGCGGCGGGGGCGACGCTTCGATGTGGCTCAGGGAAACCTCAGCCGAGCGATATGCCCGCGAACGCAACGTTGCGCTCATCTTTCCGGATGCGGGAGGCTTCAGCTACTATACAGACTGCGCCTACGGCAAGGATTATTGGACTTATATCTCCGAGGAGTTGCCCGAAATGATGTCGGCTATGCTACCCATTTCGGAGCGGCGCGAGGATCGCTTTGTCGCCGGCTTTTCCATGGGCGGCTACGGCGCTTTCAAGTGCGCGCTGATGCACCCGGAGATGTTCTCAGCGGCCGCCGCCCTGTCGGGCGGTTTCGACCTTGAACGCCTGCTTGCCGACGGGCTTTCCTCCGTGCCGAACAAGTCGCGCATGGCAATATTCGGCGAACCTCCCAAGATAGATCCGAACGCTTCGGATCTCTATGTGATGCTGAAAAACCTAAAGGAGCAGAATAAGGAGATTCCGCTTTTGTATACTGCGTGCGGTAGCGAGGATCACTTAACCTATGCCTGCCACACGCGCATGATTGACTTCTGCAAAAAGCACGATATCCCGCTTGAAGCGCGCACAAGTCCCGGCGGGCACACCTTCAAGTTCTGGGATCCGGCTACCGAGGCCATGCTTGACTGGCTTCCGCTCAAGAGAGAGCCGCTGTTCGATTAGGGGGCAAGCATGGGCGTTGTAAGCTACGAAATCTTCGACTATGCGATAGGGCTCAGGCGCGAGCTTCATATGTATCCCGAAGTGGGCTTTGAGCTTTTAAGGACTGTCAAGCTTGTTAAAAGGGAGCTGAAAGGGCTGGACATCCCGTTTACCGAGCGGTTTGGAAAGTGCAGCGTCGTAGGCTGGATAGGCGACGATCCCAAGCGGAAAACGCTGGCTATCCGTGCGGATATGGACGCGCTCCCGATTCAGGAGAGGACGAATCTACCCTTTGCCTCCGTCTATGATGGACGGATGCACGCCTGCGGCCACGATGCGCATACCGCAAATTTGCTTGCCGTAGCCAGGATTCTCAAGGAGCGGCAAAGCGAGCTTGCCTGCAATATCCGCCTTATCTTCCAACCGAGCGAGGAGGGCGAGATAAGCGGCGCAAAGATGATGGTCGACAACGGGGTTATGGACGGCGTGGACAGGGTGATAGGCATTCACTCTGAAAATACGCTCGATTCCGGCACAGTTGCAATCCGACCGGGCGAATACATGGCGGCGTGCATTCCGATAAACCTCAGATTCTTTGGCAAGAGCGCGCACGCCACGCTTGCAAGCACGGGCGTCGACGCCATCGCCATGTCCGTTGAAGCCTATTCAATGCTCAAAAGCATGGTAGCGGAGGAGGCGGGGGAGAAAACGCCTTACATTTGGTCGGTCGGTAGCTTTAACGGCGGACACGTACACAACGCGATTGCGGACTTTTGTGAAAGCAAGATTTCGTTTCGGTTCTATGATGAAGCCTTTGCCATGCGCGTGATGAAAAGGGCGGAGGAGATATGCCGTTCCATCGCCTTGGCTTACGGCGGGGAAGTGGAGCCGGATTGGCATATCAGCGCCCATGCCGTTATAAACGATGTTGAAACGGCGAACGAACTGATTTCCGCTATCGAAAAAGAAGTCCCCGTGACGGAGGACTTTAAGCGTATGAGTTCGGAGGACTTTTGCTGGTATCTTACAAAGAGACCGGGAGTATTCTTCCGCTTCGGAACAAAAAATCCGAAAAGCGATATCATTACAAGGCCACACAATAACGACTTTTTAATCGACGAATCGGGAATAAGGGCGGCTACGACCGCCATAGTGCTGTTCGCGTTGCAGTTCGGAAGATAGGGCTTAACGCTGAACCCTGCCGCTTCCGTCGCCCCGCATGAGCTTTTCAACGTCGGCTACTGATACGCGGTTAAAATCGCCGCCTATGGAATGCTTTAAGCAGGACGCCGCGACCGCAAATTCCAAGGCTGACTGCGCATCGTCATATGCGTTCAACCCATAGATCAGCCCGCCCGCAAAGCTGTCGCCGCCCCCGACGCGATCGACTATATCGTTTATCTCATAGCTGCGGCTGAGATAAAAGTTCTTGCCGTCATTCAAACACGCCTGCCATGAGTTGATATCGGCAGACCGGCTCCCGCGAAGGGTGATTGCAACGCTTTTCATGTTTGGGAACTCCGCGAGGACGCTTTGCGAGAGTTCGCGATACTTCTCGGCATCCAGCTTACCGCTTTTTACATTCACATCGGCATGAATGCCGAGGGATTTCTGACAGTCCTCCTCGTTTGCAATAGCAACGTCGATAAACAGGGCGAGATCCCGCATCACCTTCGGAGCGTCCACGCCATAGCGCCACAGGTTCTTGCGATAGTTCAGGTCGCAGGACACGGTGATATCGCGCTTTTTCGCCTCGGCAACCGAAGCGAGCGAAACCATCATGGCGGACGGCGATATTGCGGGGGTGATGCCCGTTATGTGAAACCAGTCCACGCCCTTGAAGATTGAATCCCAGTCGAAGGCTTCGGGCTTGGCAAGCGAGATAGCTGAGTATTCGCGGTCGTAGATGACCTTGCTCGGAAGCTGATTTGCGCCCTGCTCCAAGTAGTAAACTCCCATGCGTCCCTCGCCGCGCATAATCTTGTCCGTGCAAACGTTAAACCGCTTGAGTTCGCGGAGGCATTCGTCGCCTATCGCATTGTCGGGCAACACCGTGCAAAACTCAGCTCTCATGCCGTAGTTGGCAAGCGAGACGGCAACATTGGCTTCGCCGCCTCCGAAGGTGGCTTCAAAATAAGGAGTTTGAAAGAAGCGGTTCGTCGCGGGCGGCTTGAGCCTAAGCATAATTTCTCCGAGGGTTAAAACTGTCATGACTGCATACCTCCGTTGTTTCTTATATCAACGCTGTGCCAAACTTTAACAGCGTCCTTTGAAAGCTCGGTGATTTTGTCGAAGCAGGCGTTTTTGATATCGTCTGCGGTGCAGAGCCAGCTTCCGCCGACAGCAAAAACTGCGGGGGAACGAGCGTAGTCGATGAGGTTTGAAATAGAAACGCCGCCGGTGGGAATAAACTTTATCCCCGAAAACGGGGCAGAAAGCGCTTTGATGGCGGACAGCCCCCCGTAGACGGAGGCGGGAAAGAACTTCAAGATATCAAGCCCCAAACTCCTTGCCGCCATAATCTCGCCGGGTGTAACGCAACCCGGAACGAGAGGAACGCCGTTTTTGGCGCAAAACAGCGCCTGTTCTCTATCCAAGCCGGGCGATACGATAAACTTTGCGCCCGCATCGAGCGCCGCCTGCGTCTGTTCGCAGTTCAGCGCCGTTCCCGCTCCGGTAAGCATACAGGGCATGGCGCGGGATATCGCTCTTATCGAATCGAGGGCTGTAGGGGTGCGGAGCGTAATCTCGATAACATCAATGCCTCCCGCATAGAGGGCGCGCGCGGTTTCGACCGCCATATCCGGGTTTTCAATTACGACAACGGGAATGACGCCGCAGTCGCCAAGTTTTTTGAGAATATCCATACTTCCTCCAATAACCGCGTTCTAACGGTTTTCCATATAATTGCGAATGCGCGCAAGCCCCTCTTTTATCGTTTCCTCCGAGGTTGCGAAGGACAGGCGCACATAGCGGTTGCTCACCTCTCCGAAAGCGTCGCCGGGCACGACTATCACCCTTGCCTTTTCAAGCAGGTCGAGCGCAAACTCCCGCGCCGACATCTTGGTCTCCGATATATCGACGAAGGCATAGAACGCGCCTTGAGGTGCAAAACAGGTCAGGCCGGGAATCTTTGAAAATCCGTCGACGATGAGGGCGCGGCGGCTTGCGTAGGCTTTTTGCATCTCGTGCAGGGGCTCCTGTGGCCCTTCGAGGGCGGCAAGCGCGCCGTATTGGGCGGCGGAGTTCACGCAGGCGGCAACATTCTCCTGGAGCTTCACCATGTTGCCGATGATGGCGGGATTGCCTAAGGCGTAACCCACGCGCCAGCCCGTCATGGCGTAGGTCTTGGAAAAGCTGTTGATAACGATGGTGCGTTCAGCCATATCCGGCAGGGCGGCTATGCTTAAGGCGCGGTTGTCATCATAGAGCAGGGAGGAATAGACCTCATCGCTTATTACATAAAGATCATGCCGCTTAGCAATGTCCGCGATGGCCAAAAGGACGGGGGCGGAGGCTATGCCTCCCGTTGGGTTGGAGGGTGAGTTGACGATTAACGCCTTGGTTTTTTCGGTGATGGCGGCTTCGAGCGAAACCGGGTCAAACTGAAAGCCGTTATTGGCGCTCACCGGAACGAAGCGTGGAATCGCGCCGCAAATTATCGCCTGCCGCGAATAATTCGTCCAGCAGGGATCGCTCAAAATCAGCTCGTCGCCCGGGTCGAGGATCGTGAGCATCGCCAGCAAAAGCGCTTCCATCCCGCCGGCGGTAACGATAATCTGGCTTGCCGGGTCATAGTAAAGCCCGTGGCTCGCCTCTGTAACCCGTGAAATCGCTTTCCGAAGCTCAAGGATTCCCGCGTTGGGCGTATAGTGGTGTTCGCCGCGGGCGAGCGCGGCGGAGGCGGCTTCAACGATATGGCTCGGCGTAAAGAAGTCCGGTTCGCCCACCGTAAAGCTTATAACGTCCTCCATTGCGAGGGCGCGGTTGAACATTTCGCGGATGGGCGAGGGACTAACGTTTTTTGCGGTACGGGACAGTTCTTTCATGATTGCTCCTTTTTGGTATCAAGCTTTTTTGTCGGGCAACGGGGAAGGGGTAAATTTGTGACGCATCAGCGTTAAAAGGGTGTTGCTCTTGGAAACTCCGCAGGAGTTCTTCAAGTATAAGAGCTTCGATTCCAAAGCGTCTATATCCCTTGCGCAGATTTTGAGAATAAAGTCGTATTCGCCCGTTATCGCATAGCACTCCAGTACGTCGATATCGCTTTCGACATAATCAAGAAGCTCCTTCTTTTGCGAAAAGCGCCTTAAAACGAGCATGACATAGGCGATCAGGGGCTTGCCGACAAGATTGGGCTCGGTCAGGATAGTAACTCTGCTTATCTGCCCCGAAGCTTTCATCCTTGCAATCCGCTTGTTGATGGCGGGGATTGAAAGATTGAGGTCGGGAACAAGCTCCGTAGAAGTACGGCCGGCATCTTCGGAAAGCAAGTGCAACAGCTTGACGTCGATTTCATCCATAGCGCATCCTCCAAACACGTCGAAAATTCATTCTGACATAATTATAGATTCGTTCGCTCTTATTTTAGTGCATCTTATTTAGTTTTTCAAGTATTAAGCTCATATTTAGAGCAGAATTAAACAAACCCTCGGTGGAATCGCCGCATAGCAAGCAGTTTCATCTCAAAAACGGCAAAATGCCCCGTTTTTTGCTCCCAAGGAAAAATCGTGGCGTAGCTTGTCCTAAAATTTAGCGGGTGATTTTACTTAAAACTACGGATTGTCAGCCGAGTTTTTCAGCGTAAAGTTGCTTTTATTGCAGGTTAAGATACCGTCGCGTTGCATCTTGCTCAATTCGTTCGACAGAGCGCTTCGGTCTACGCCCAGGTAATCCGCAAGCTGTTGACGGTTGAAGGGGACTGTGAAGCTGTAACTTCCGGCTTGCTTAGCCTGTTCGGAGAGATAGGACAGCAGTCTGCCTCGAATGGTTTTTTGCGACGTGTGCAGACTGCGTCGCGAGAGCGAGAGATTCTTTTGCGCCGATATCTGAAGCAGGTTTTGTATCAGGCGATTATGGTGCGCACAGGAGCTTTGGCAGGTGGTAATCAGCTTTGAAACCTTCATAAAGAGGATCAGGCTTTTTTCGGCGGCAACGACGCTCACCATCAGCGGCTCACCGGGAATGCAGGCATAGGTTTCCGCAAAGAGCTGGCCGCTTTCGGCGCGACCCAGTATCGTCTTATTCCCCCAAAGATCGTCGATCTCAATATTCACGCTTCCCGTTAAAACCAGCCCCATGCTCTCCACGCAGTCGCCCGCGCGCAAAACCTGTTCGCCCTTTTGAAACGGTCTTTCATATGCTCCGAGGCAGTGTAGCATTGACACGATCTCATCCGCGCTTGCGCCGCGAAACAGCATTGTATTTGACAGAAAGGAATAATTCATTTTTTCTCCTCGTTTGTTGTTAAAACAACATACTTGATGGATTCATTATACTATTATGAGCGCATAAAGTCAAGAAGGAGGACGGGAGATGGATAGAGCAAAAATCGTACTTACCCTTATGGAGCGAAAAGGGGAGCATCCCTGCCATCGGGGACATAAGGTCGGAGACACGTTCGATTTCGATTCGGAGAGGGGGAAGCTGTGCCCGATGGCAATGCACGTTGCCTTTCCCTATATAGATATTCTGAGGTACGGAGGCAAGCCACCGGTTGCGAAATGCGGCGATATCCGGTTCTGCTGTCCCGACAGCGACGTTATCAATGTTTTCAAAATAGAGGCTGTGAAAGGAGAGAATAAATGATAAGAAGGATTATTCAAATTGACGAGGAGCGGTGCAACGGCTGTGGAGCTTGCGCGGCGGCTTGTCACGAGGGCGCAATTAAAATGGTCGGCGGAAAAGCGAAGCTCTTGCGGGATGATTATTGCGACGGGCTGGGCGACTGTCTGCCGGCTTGTCCGGTAGGCGCAATATCCTTTGTGGAGCGGGAGGCCGCGGCGTATGACGAGACAGCGGTCAAGGCTAACATGGACAAGCGGGATGAAGCCTTGCCCTGCGGTTGCCCGGGCACGCAGTCCAAGGTCATCGAGCGCAAGGAGAGCGGTTGCAACGGACGCGAGAGTATCTTTCAGCCGCACAGCCGCCTTACCCAATGGCCCGTGCAAATCAAGCTCGTACCTGCAAACGCGCCCTATTTTCGCGGCGCAAACCTGCTGGTTGCGGCGGACTGCACCGCCTATGCCTACGCGGGATTTCACGAGAAGTTCATCAGGAATCACATCACGCTAATCGGCTGTCCGAAGCTTGACGGCGTGGATTATTCAAACAAACTGACGGAGATCATCCGCGAGAACGACATTAAGAGCCTGACTATCGTTCGCATGGAGGTTCCATGTTGCGGCGGGCTGGAAAACGCCGCAAAAACAGCCCTGCAAAGAAGCGGAAAGTTCATTCCGTGGCAGGTTGCGACTATCTCAACGGACGGACGCATCCTAAAAACATAACCGGTATTACCGTCCTATGGAGAACCGTCCGAAGCCCTCGGCGGTTCTTTTTTAATCGAACGATGCGGGTGAAACGCCGCGTTATCAGCCTTCGGTTTTCGGAAAACTCCAACCGCAAAAGAGCCGGTGCATATTTATAATATTTTTCTCAATTTTTTCAAGTTTTGTATTGACAAACATTTTTTAAGCCTCTATAATTAAGTTACTTAAACATTTAAGTAGGCTATTTTAGCCGTGTTGGCAAGAAGAATCGTCCGTCCGGATTTGGGCGGAAAGCAACCATTGTAGAGAATAAATTATGAAATTAGGAGGAATCAAAATGAAAAAGACTACTGCTTTTCTGTTGGTAGCATGTCTTGCTCTGTCGATGCTCGCCTTTGCGGCGTGCGGCGGCGGGGACACGGAGCCGGAAGCGGATACCTATACGGTAACCTACTATGACGGCGAGACCATTCTTAGAACCGCCGAAGTTGAGGCGGGAGCGACGGCGGATGACTACGTTCCCACGAAGGACGGTGGCTACGAGTTTGTGGACTGGTATTCCACGCCCACGAAGAATCACAAGTTCGATTTCAGCCAGGCGATAACCGCCGACACGAGCATATTTGCGGGCTTTACGCTGTTTGAGGTGGACACCCGCGATTACTATGTCGTGGGCTCAGGCACAAGCACCCTGCTCATCAGCAGTAACTGGGGCAACAACATAACCGACGACCACAAGCTTACAAAGGACGAAACCCTCAACGAGTACACGATTACGATGGACTTGCTTGCGGGCGACGAGTTCCAGTTTGCAATCAACAGCAGCTGGGAGGCCAAGCGCGGCTACGGCTATCTGACCGCCCTCACGCTTGAGGACGGCACCGAGGTGTTCAGCGGGCAGGGCAGCCCCTACGACGACTCTTCCAAGGGCGCAAACATCAAGGTGGAGCTGTCGGGCAACTACACCTTTACGCTGACGACCCACCCGGCGGACGACTATTACAACACGAGCGCGTCCACCTATACCGAGGCGACCAAGGAGATTTACAACCTCAGCACCTATGACACGATAAGCTGGGTGCGCAACGGCGATCCCATTGTCGAAACAGTATCGCTTACCGAGTTCTATATCAAGGGTGCGGCAATCACCAACTGGCAGGATATGATAAACGACACGACCAAGATGGCGATAAGCGGCAGTACGCATACCCTGTCGATTTTCCTTAACGAGGGCGAGGAATTCATGTTCGCCTCCCAAGTCACCGCTGGAACCGAGGTTGCGGCGGGCTCGGTGTTCATCAACTACACCAATCTGGACGCCGCAAGCCAGGAGATTATAAGCCGGGTCAGCGAAACCGGAACCAACATGGTAGCCAACGCCTCCGGTCTGTACAGCTTTGCCTACGATGCCGAAACCACCGTGCTCTCTGCCACGGTCGATGCCACGGCTGTTTTGGAAAATAGGGACTACTACCTTGACGGCACCTATGGCGGCGGCACCTGGGGCGACTATCAGAGCGACCTTGAAGGGCATATCTTTGCGGCAGACGCTGAGACCACCTATAAGCTCGAAAACGTAGAGCTTGCGGCGGGCGATGAAATAATCATCAGAAGCTATGCCGCGGGCACGGAGAACCCCGGTTGGAGCGACTACGTTGACCTCACCTACGCCTATCTTGCGGCAAACTCCGCCTTTGAAGCCAACGGTAACAACATCAAGGTGTTGACTGCGGGTAGCTACGATATTACGATCAACAACTACTCCAAGATTGTAACGATAATCGAACACGGCGATTCCAACGATATTTACGATATCTATATCAAGGGCGCCGGCATCAACGACTGGGAGCATGGCTTTGCGGCGGAATACGCCTTCACGATGAATGCGGATGGGACTGCTTACGAGTACATCATCACAGTTACCGATACGATTGATTTCGGCATGGAGAGGCACGACCAAGGCTCGACAAGCGGCTATGGAACATGGCTCGGCACGGATTCCGTGGGCACCGACGGCGATGCAAACGCCCTGTTTTTGCCCGAAAGCGGAAGCAATTACAACTGCTCTACCGCAGGCACATACAGAATCGTCTATACCGTTGCAACCGAAAAGGTGGATTTCTATGTGTATGAGAATGAGGATATAGGAACCGCCTATGTCAAAGGCAGCGCAATCGAGTCCTGGGGCAATCAGCCCGCAAGCGGCATGATGGCAACGGTGGGCGGCAAGTTTGAATTGACCCTCACCATGGCTGTAAACGATGAAATTATGATACAATACTTTGAGCCGGGTTACAGCGGCGACGAGTGGGGCGCGGCGTTCCTTGCAGGCAATGTAGCCGACGGAGGCGCAAACGCGAATTTCGACCTTACGGGCAACAACATCAAGTGCCTTACTGCGGGAACTTATCTAATCGTTTTTGACCCTGCCGCGGGGACTATTACGATTACGATTGCCGGATAGCAAAAGGATGGGGCAATCTCCATCGCAAAACCGCTTGCGGTGGGGATTGCTCAGACCTTTATGTAGTGTTCGGAATCTGCAACCGTTATGCGGGTGACGGCCCTCTTTACGCAGTCCAAGACGGCGGCGAGCTTGCGCTCCTGCAGGTCGGAAAGCACCAAGAGGCTGTCGGCATGAAGGAACATTTCGGGGCAATGATCGGTCACGACGGCGTTTTTAACATGAAGCTCCTTAAAGTCCGAGAACTGCCTTACAAACAGGGTGTTCGGAATGCAGGACAGGATTTCCTCCCGAAGCGCCGCATCCTCGGGGTAGACGGCGACATAGGTAAAGTCTGAGCCGAAGCGCTCCTGCGCTATGAGGCGGATGGCGGCGTAATCGTAGGTCACCTGATAAAAGACCGGGTCGTATACAAGGGTATCGACGGCAACCAAGGGTACGAAGTTCTCCTGCGCGAGCGTGTGAAACTCCTTTGCATCCATAGCGAGGCAGACGCAGGCGGAAGCGGGAACGCGCATCGGTCGCTTATCGGCGGAGAGTGCGACGGAATAGCCCTCCTTGATGCAGTAAGGCGTGAACCGCTGTAAAAAGCTGATGTTCTCGAGATCCTGAAGCAGGGAGGAGCTGACCTGAGAACGAAGAATGATATCCTTCGTGTGTTCGGTTTTGATGGCTACGGCATGGGGGTTGGGAGAGTAGCCCAAAAAGTTTATGGCGTGAAACACCTTTTTTCGGGTTTCTTCGGGGATTTTCTGCTCGGTCTTTCCGTTTATGACATAGGAAACGGTGGCGATGGACACCCCCGCCATATTGGCAACATCCTTTATGGTTGTTTTTTTCTTAACATCCGACATAGTATTTTTGATTCTACTATATATCATGTCGGCGTGTCAAGTTTGGAGGAGAAATGAATGGATAAACGGGCGATTTTACATATACCCGACAGCAAATACTGCTACGCCGTGGACGACAAGACGGTGGAAATCGTTTTGCGCGTTTCATCGGAGGACAGATTCGACGCGGTGGAAATAATCTACGGCAACAAATATGATTACTATGAAAAACAGCAAAGCCACCCGCTTACGCTGAAATTCTGCGACGGCACTTTCGGCTACTATTGCGCCCGCCTGACGCTCAACGATGTACGCCTTGTCTATATATTCCGGCTCGTATGCGGCGAAGAAGTCCTCTATTACTGCGAGGACGGAGTAACTAATGATTACGACTTCAAGTTTGCCTACTTCAACTCGTTCCAGCTTCCGTTTATCAACAGGGCGGATATAATGCGGCGGGTCGACTGGCTTACCAACGCGGTGTTCTATGAGATATTCGTGGACAGGTTCTGCAATTCGGGCAGGGGAAACAAAGCTTACGTCAATCTGAACTGGGGCGAGATACCCAACGCCAAAAGCTATGCGGGCGGCGACTTGCAGGGCATTATTTCAAAGCTCGACTATCTTAAAAACCTCGGCATAAACGCCCTCTACCTAACCCCCGTGTTCTGCTCCGACTCCAACCACAAATACGACATCTACGACTATTACAACATCGACCCCCACTTTGGTACAAACGAGGACTTTGCCCTCCTTATGAGCGAATGCCATAAAAGGGGGATAAGGGTGGTTTTGGACGCGGTGTTCAATCATTGCAGCGAAAAGCTTCCGCAGTTTTTGGATGTGAGGCAACATGGGAAGGAATCGCCCTACTACGACTGGTTCATCATAGACGGCAAAACGGTCGACAGGAGAAAGCCGAATTATCAGCACTTCGGAGTTTGCAAGTATATGCCGAAGTTCAATACCTCCTGCTCCGATGCACAGGATTTTTTGATAGACATTGCAACGCATTGGATAGAGAAGTATGACATAGACGGCTGGCGACTGGACGTTTCGGACGAGGTTTCGCACGATTTTTGGCGCAGGTTCAGAAGAAAGGTCAAGGCGCTAAAGCCCGACGCCGTGATCATCGGTGAGAACTGGCACGATGCCAGCGTGTATTTGCAGGGCGACCAATACGACGGTATAATGAACTATGCCGTGACGAAGGCGCTAATGGACTACTTTGCAAACGGCAGTCTAAGCTCAAAGGGACTTGCGGAGCGGCTTTCGGCGCTGTATATGAGGAACAATTCGACCGCGAATGCGATGATGCTGAATCTCTTAGACAGCCATGACACCGACAGGTTCTTTACCGTAGTGAACAAAAACCTCGACAAACTGCTATGTGCGCTTGCGCTCCTTTTCTGCCATACGGGTTCGGTTTGCGTCTATTACGGCACCGAGGTTCCGCTTGAAGGCGGCTACGACCCCGATTGCAGGCGCACGATGGACTGGGAGGCGAAAAAAGCCCCTACCGCGGTGAGCGAGCTGATAAGAAGGCTTTCGCCGCTGAAACAGCTTGACGCGGTGAAGGCCGGAGCGATTGCCTATCGAAGCTGTGATACCCTGTTTGTGATGGAGCGGCAGACGGAGGGGCAGACGATAAGGCTAACGATAAACAACGGCGATAAGGCCGCGTATAAAGCGAGAAATGTTCTTTTATCGCATAATTACCGCGACGGAGCATTCTTTGGAACAGGCTTTGTGATAGAGGAGGCGAGCAGATGAAAAAGACGATTATCGCCGTTTCATTGCACATGGCAATCCTGATTGCGATTATAGCCGTGCTTGGCTCAGCAAGCGGCACGGTGGAGCAGGAGGGGCAGGCGCAGTTTACCGGCGAGCTGGAACGCAACGTGGTTATCCGTATTTTGGAGAACGACACGGCAAAGGAGCAGGGCTATCTGCAGGAGCTGTTGGACGCCTTCAACGCCGAGTATGCCGAGTACGGCATAGTGGCTGTGGACGCCAACATGGATCAATATTCCGACCTCGAAAACGACGGCCCTTACGGCTATGGGCCTGACGTGCTGTATCAGGCAAACGACAGGATCATGCGCTATGTAGCAGGGCGGCACATTCAGCCGATTCCGGTAGAGCAGCTGGACTGCTACTCCGAGATTAGCGAGAGCGCATGGGAGGCTTACACCACCGAGGTCAGCGGACAGGAGTACATTTTCGGCGTGCCGGTCAATGTTCAGGGGCCGCTGCTCTACTACCGCAAGGATTTATTGCCCGACAACTGGGAGGAGGACTGGGACGACGACAAAAACGGCGTGCCGGACATGGTCGAGAACTGGAACGATATGTACGCCTTTTCATTGTGGCGCAAAAGCCAGGGCAACGAAACCTTCGGTTATATGAAATCGCTCTTCGACCCGTACTTCGCGGTGGGCTACCTTTACAGCTACGGGGCGTATTCCTTTGGAAACAACAATACCGACCCCTCCGACATAGGTTACAGCGCGGGCGACTCCGAACTCGGCGGCTGGGTGATAAGACAGCTCGCGAGCATAATGAACGAGTGGTGCATTGACGACACCATTACGGTCAACGCCTACAACCGCTTGGCGCGGGGCGACTACTTTGCAACGATGACTACCCCCGACGTGTACACCCTTTTCATCGACGAGATGGTAGCCGAGGGTATGACGCGGGAGGAGGCGGTCGAAAACCTCGTTGTGACCTCGATTCCCAAATTGCCCGCCTCCGGCGATCTCTCCGAGGGAAATCCCGAACTTATCGACAGCAAGATGATGGGCGGCGTGAACGGCTATGCGATAAGCAGTTATACCAAAGCCCCCAACGCCTGCCTTGCCTTTGTCAACTTTGCCACCTCCTATGAGATGATGAAATTGCGAAGCGAGATGTTAGGCGTCGTTCCGGCGCGGAATGATACGGTCTTGGAGGTTGGCGGTTTAGCGCTCGTTATAAACAGGAGTTTGGAGGAGGGGAACATAATAGTCATGCCCTCGATAAAGGAGAATGCGCAGATGTGGACGCCCTTGCAGACTTTCTTTACCGACGTTGCGCAGGACGCATACAGGGCGGAGAACGAGGTAAAGTATGCAAGCCTCGAAGCCATAAAGACCGCTTTGCAAAACGTCGACCAACAGATTTACGATGCAATCTTTACGTTGCAGGAATAGGAGGATAGATGAAAAAGATTAAGACAAAGCCGAAAAAGCAGACCCCCGTTCTTGTCAAGATTCTCAAAGAGGGCAACAAAAACGTCTTTGCTTCGGCGCTGTGCATGGGCGCGGGCCAGCTCATGTACCGTCAGTGGGCGAAGGGCTTATTGTTCCTGCTTGCACAAATAGGGCTTGTTGCCTTCTTCGTGCTGTACGGGGCGGGGGCGATAGCGGGCTTTTTCACCTTAGGCTCGGTGGAGGCTAACCCGTGGTACGGGACGGAGGGCGACAACTCCGTGATGATGCTGATTATGGGCATATTCGCCTTCATAGTGCTTGCGGTGTATCTCGCCATATATTGGCTCAACATCAAGGACGCCTACAAGACGCAAAAGAGGCTCGAAAGCGGACGGGCGATAAGACCCTTCAAAAGCGAGTTAAAGGGGCTGTTGGATTCCAACTTCCATATGACGGCGCTGACCCTGCCTATCTTGGGCGTATCCGTCTTTTGCGTAATCCCGATAATCTTCATGATGCTGATTGCGTTCACGAACTACGGCGGCAACATCATTCCGCCGGAATTGGTGGACTGGGTGGGCTTGTCCAACTTCGGGAGGATAGTAACCCTGTCGCAGTTTGCGCCGACCTTTTTCAAGATTCTCGGCTGGAACTTCACCTGGGCTATTGCCTCCACCGCGCTGAACTACTTCGCGGGCTTGGGGCTCGCCCTCTTGTACAACAAAAAATGCGTCAAGGGCAAGGCGTTTTGGCGGCTCTTTCCGATACTTGCCTATGCTGTGCCGGGCTTTATCACGCTCTTGGCGTTTAGGTTCATGTTCTCCTACGGCGGCCCGATAAATCAGATGATAGTGGATGGCGGCGGCACGGCGATAGGGTTTTTGGGCATAGACGCAAAGTGGTCGAGCCGTATTATCGGGCTGTTTGTCAACGCCTGGCTGACAATTCCCTCGTCGATGCTGCTTGCAACCGGCATACTGTCGAACATGAACAACGACCTTTACGAGGCGGCGCGCATAGACGGGGCAAGCCCGTTCAAGCAGTTTACCAAGATTACCCTGCCGTTTGTGGTGTTTGCAACCACGCCCGTGCTTATAGGGCAGTTTATCGCCAACTTCAACAACTTCGGCATATTCTACTTTTTGCGCGGAGGGCTGTACATGGACGGCTACTTCTTGGCGAGCGACACCGATTTGCTGATAAACTGGCTGTTCAACCTGTCCATAGACAACAACTATTACAGCATTGGAGCGACGATAAGCATAATCATCTTCATCATAACCTCGGTGATCTCGATAGCGGTGTATAAATCGTCGGCAAGCTATAAGCAGGAGGATACCTACAAATGAAAAAGCTAAAACTCCAGCCCAAAAAGCTGTTCGACACAGGAATTACCTACCTCATCATACTTGCGGTGAGCTTCGTATTTCTTTTTCCGATTCTATGGCTGACGCTCGCGAGCTTCAGCCGTTCGGGAAGCATATACAGCTTCGATGGCTTCTTCCCCACGGCATTTTCGTTCGACAGCTTCAACAAGCTGTTCAACGACACGGTTATGTACAACTACCCGCAATGGTTTTTAAACACCCTGTTCATCGCAACGATGAGCGCGCTCTTAGGAACCTTTTTAACGATACTCACCGCCTATTGTATGTCGAGGTTCAGGTTCAAGAGCCGCAAGACGCTGATGAAAACCACGCTTGTGCTGGGAATGTTCCCCTCGTTTATGACGATGACCGCGGTCTACCTGCTTATGACGCAGTTCAATCTTGTCAACCAGCATTGGGGCTTGATTTTGATCTATGCCGCGGGCGCGCCTATGGGTTATATGACGCAAAAGGGCTTTTTCGACACGATTCCAAACTCGATAGACGAGGCGGCGCGAATAGACGGGGCGAGCAACGCGCAGGTATTTGTAAAGATAACCCTGCCGATGGCAAAACCTATGATAGTCTATACGCTTCTGTCCCAGTTTGTGTGGCCGTGGAGCGACTTTATCCTGCCAAGTCTTTTGCTAAAGGATAAGGACTTGTACACCGTGGCGGTCGGGCTGATGTCGCTCGGTGAAACCGAGTTCTCGCGCTTTGCCGCAGGCTCGATATTTATCGCCGTCCCGATAATAGTGCTGTATTTCTTGCTGTCCAAATTTTTAGTCAGCGGAATGTCGGCGGGAGCAGTAAAACAGTAAAGGAGAAAACAGATGGCAACAGTTACGCTAAAGAATGTATATAAGGTCTACGACAATGCGGAAGGTAGAAAAAAAGCCGAAGTCAAGCCCGCCGTGTCGGACTTTTGCATGGAGATAGAGGATAGGGAGTTCATCGTGTTCGTAGGGCCGTCGGGCTGTGGCAAGAGCACGACCCTGCGCATGATAGCCGGACTTGAACAGATAACCGACGGGGAAATCTATATAGACGACAAGCTCGTCAACGACGTCGAGCCAAAGGACAGGGATATAGCCATGGTGTTTCAAAACTACGCCCTCTATCCGCATATGACCGTCTATGACAACATGGCGTTCGGGCTGAAACTGCGACGGGTGGACGATGTCAAAAAGGACAGAAACGGCAAGGAAGTTAAGATAAAGCGCAAGCTCACCAAAAAGGAGATAGACGAGAAGGTGAGGGAGGCGGCGAGGATACTTGCGATAGAGGAATATCTCGACAGAAAGCCCAAGGCGTTATCCGGCGGTCAACGCCAGCGCGTAGCTCTGGGGAGAACCATAGTTCGCAAGCCCAAGGTGTTTTTGCTCGACGAGCCGCTGTCCAACCTCGACGCCAAACTTCGGGCGGCAATGCGCGCGGAGATAATCAAGCTCCATGAGCGGTTGGGCGCGACCTTCATCTATGTTACCCACGACCAGGTTGAAGCGATGACGATGGGCACCCGCATAGTCGTGATGAAGGACGGGTTTATCCAGCAAATCGGCGCGCCACAGCGCCTGTTTGACGAGCCTGAAAACGTCTTTGTCGCAAGCTTTATCGGCACTCCGCAGATGAACTTCTTTGAAGGGCGAATAATGCCCGACGGCACGATAAGCTTCGCCAACGATCAGGTTATAAACCTGCCTAAAAGCGTTCTCGCCCGCTTCGATACGGATGCAATCGGAAGCGGACTCGATATAATCATGGGCATACGACCCAGCGATTTACAGCTTAGCGATAGTCCGGCTTACGGTTCGAGCATAGCTTGCCGCGTCGAGGTTGTCGAAGCTTTGGGAAGCGAAACCATTATCTATGCCGACCTGAATCAAAACGCGAGCGAATCGCTCGAGCAGTCGCCAACGGCGATAACCGCGAGCATAAAGGGCAACCTTAGCCTCGCCCGCAATAGCTCGGTGAGCTTCGTCGTGGATCTAAGCAAGGTGCATCTCTTTGACAGGCAGACCGAAAAGAGCCTGAGGCTACAACAATAGCTAAAAAACCGTTGACAACGTCAATAAAATCCCGTATAATGAAATCACCATAAAGAGTGCGCGAGAGACAAGCTCGATGACCGCACGACAACCTGCTTTTTGCAAGGTGCCAAAGCTTGAACGATGGGTGTAACAGAAATTGATTAGCTCCCGTCGTAGTCGATGGGAGTTTTGTTGCTCTTTGTGGAATTTCAAAAAGGAGAAAGAGCAAATGGAACAAAAAACAATGCCGACGCAACAGGACGCCATACAGCATCACGCCCGCTTAATGCAAGCGATAGAGGAAGTATTTACAAGCCGTGGCTTGAAATACAAAGTGAGCTACGAGAAAGCGGGTCAGTTCTCGGCAATTATACCTGTGAAGTTCCCAAGAAAAACTGAACACACCAAGAAAGAATAAGCATCGAAACTGACAAATCAATTCAATTATTAGGAAAGGATATGAGATTACTATGACAACACAAGAGAAAGAACAACATCTCGATTCCTTGGTTCAAGCGATAGAGAAAACCTTTGCAAGTTATGGCTGGAAGGGCGGAGTGAGCTACGAGAAAGCGGGTCAGCACTTGGTAACAATACGCGTGAAACTTCCGAAGCAAACGGAAAATGCCAAGAAGGACTAAGCGTGGAACACGAAAAACAAACCAATTTGATTGCGGAAAGGGACGGGTTATTTCGACGCACGAAACGCCCGCCCCACCTTGGACTAGTAAAGGAGGAAAAACAATGTTGACACCACAGAAAGTAATGAAGAAGGAATATGACATAGACAACCTCACGGACGAGGATGTGAAGGAAATACTATCGCTGTTGCCCAAAAGGGCGATAGAAGTGGAGAGGGCGAACGGACTCCCCGACAGGGAAATAGCGGAACTCATTTTGACTTATTAGAAACAATGAAGGAGATTACTATGACAACACAAGAGTACCCGGATGGTCTTTCACCGCAGCTAAGAGCCTTATCCCAAGCGATAGAAAAAGTATTTGCAAGTCGTGGCTTGAAATGCGGAGTGAGCTACGAGAAAGCGGGTCAGTTCTCGGCAATTATACCTGTGAAACTCACAAGAAAAACGGAAAACACCAAGAAGGAATAGGGATCAAAACCGACAAACCAATTCGATTATGAAAGGACAGGAGGTGAATTAAATGAAACGCAAAGAGCTGACACAAGAAGAAATTGAAAGACGTATTGAAAAAATCAACGCAATAGAGGCGGAAGAACCGACAGAGAAAGACCTTGCCGCATTTGCAGAAGCGGAAAAGGAAGACCCAGCCGAAGCCATTACGCTGTCTGAGTACAAAGCTCAAAGAGAGCATAGCAGAAACTGACGCTCAGAGTTCGAAGGAACCTGCCCAAAGCATTAGCTGAGGACGGCGCGAGCCTTAATCAGTACGCCGCTATTATACAGGAGCCGGCTCTTTTGAACGGCTTATTTCCTGTGCAGTGGTTGCAATCGACCTCTGTTTCATAGCCTTTCTCGTCCATTATTCTCCTATCCTGCTCCAAAACTTTCTGGCGTTAGTTCCGTAAGGCGGGGTTTTCTCGAAAAAAATCATAAGGATTTGGAAGAAAAAACAATTTATGTGCCACTTTTTTCTGTTATAACCCGACTTTTGCAAGCAAAACCCTGACAATGAGATGAAGAATCCCTAAAT